>CAZBSN010000006.1:0-18088 GCA_964494435.1 uncultured Candidatus Peribacteria bacterium
ATCTGCTCAAGAAGCGCCTCGACGCGCTCAAGACAGATTCAAAGCAAGAACACGTTGGGACCGTCATCTCGGTCGGTGACGGCATCGCGAAAATTCGCGGTCTCTCCAACATCGGTTCCGCGGAAATGATCGACTTCGGCAACGGGGTCATCGGATCAGCGCTGAACCTTGGTGAAGACGCCGTCGGCGCGATCGTCTTCGGTGATTACAGCCTGATCAAGGCGGGGGACACGGCAAAAGCCACGGGCAAAATTCTCTCGATCCCCGTCTCAGACGAGGTCATTGGGCGCGTCGTGAGCCCCCTCGGAGAGCCAAAAGACGGCGGTCCGGCATTGAAAGCGACGAAGCAGTATCCGGTCGAGAAAATCGCTCCGGGCGTCATCGAGCGCAAGTCGGTCGACGTGCCGCTTCAAACCGGCATCACAGCCATCGACGCAGCCATTCCAATCGGTCGCGGACAGCGCGAGCTCATCATCGGTGACCGCCAGACGGGAAAGACTGCGGTCGCCATCGACACGATCATCAACCAGAAGCACACGCAGAATACGGATCGTCCGGTTCTCTGCGTCTACGTTGCGATTGGTCAGAAGGAATCGAAGATCGCGAAGATCGTGACCGAGCTCGAAAAGCATGGCGCGATGAAGTACACGGTCGTCGTCACGGCTGGTGCTTCTGAACCCGCAGCTCTCTCGTACATCGCTCCGTTCTCTGGATGCGCGATCGCCGAGTACTTCCTTGATCAAGGCAAAGACGTCCTCGTCATCTTCGATGACTTAAGCAAACAGGCATGGGCCTACCGCCAAATTTCGCTCCTCCTCCGCAGACCACCTGGACGTGAAGCCTACCCAGGCGACGTGTTCTATCTACACTCTCGTCTTCTCGAACGCGCATGCTGCTTGGATCCCAAGCACGGCGGCGGTTCCATCACCGCGCTCCCGATTATCGAAACGCAGGCCGGAGACATCTCCGCCTACATCCCGACGAACGTCATTTCGATCACAGACGGCCAAATCTTCTTGGAATCAGACCTCTTCTATAAGGGTGTGCGTCCGGCGGTAAACGTCGGAACGTCCGTCTCTCGCGTCGGCTCCGCAGCGCAAGTCAAAGCCATGAAGAAGGTGGCAGGACGCATGCGTCTCGACCTCGCGCAGTACCGCGAACTCGCGGTCTTCTCCCAGTTCGGCTCCGATCTCGACGCCGCAACGAAGAAGCAGCTCGATCGCGGCGCCCGCCTCACGGAACTCCTCAAGCAGAACCAATTCGAACCGTTCCCAGTCGGCGAACAGGTCGTCATGCTCTACGCCGGCGTCAACGGCTACCTCGATGTCATTCCATTGCCGGAAGTTCGTCCGTTCGTCGCAGCACTTCATGAGGTCATTCGCACGAAGCATGCAGCACTCCTTACGACACTCTCCAAGGAACTCCCGAAGGAAGCGGAAGAAGAGTTGAAGACAGTCCTCAAGGGTCTCCTTGAACAGAAGGGATATTCGCTTCCAGCGTAATCGCCCATGGCAAGAAGCCTCCGCGACCTTCGGCAGAAGATTAAGGGCATCAAGTCCACGCGCCAGGTTACGAAGGCGATGGAGCTCGTCAGCGCGTCGAAGATGCGCAAAGCGATCCAGAATACGGTCGCGCTCCGTGCGTACTCCGTCGAAGCGTGGAACATTCTGCAACGTGTTGCACAGCTCAACTCCGAACCGCATTCGGCTCTCACCGCACGTCCGGTTCGCAAAGTTCTCGCAATCGTCTTCACGTCTGATCGCGGTCTTGCGGGAAACTTGAATGCGCAGATTGGCCGCACGATCACGCAGTATGTGAAAGGATTGCAGCAACTCCCGAATTTCGAGAAGGTGGAGTTCGTGGCGGTTGGCCGCAAAGGACAGCAATTTTTGGCTCGCACAGGCCAAAAAGTAATCGCAGCGTTCCCCGCGTTTTCCACGAAGCCACACTTCCGCGACATCGCACCGGTATCGCGCATTGCGCTCGAAGAATTCTCGAAGGGAACGTACGACCACGTCGCTGTGCTCTACACCGATTTCATTTCTCCACTCGTGCAACAACCGACGGCGAAAGTGTTGCTTCCACTCTCCAAGTCCGACCTGAAAGATATGCTCATCAGCTTGCTCCCCAAGCGCAACGGCGTCGCGCAGGAGATTCCCACAACATCACTCGCGCAGTATCAGTTCGAGCCGTCACCCGAAGCGGTCATCAATGCGATCCTCCCGCAGATCACGGAGTTGCAGATTTACCAAGCACTCCTCGAAGCAACAGCGTCCGAACACTCCGCGCGCATGGTTGCGATGCGTTCAGCATCCGACAACGCATCGGAGATCATCGGAGACCTCACCCTGACCTACAACCAGACACGTCAGGCGAACATCACACAGGAATTGGCGGAGCTTTCGGCCAGCAAGGCGGCGTTGGAGTGAGTTGCATTACGGTATGGATGTTGTAGATTTAACGTATGGTTGAAGCGCTTGAAACAGTCGATAGCATCCATTCTCCGGTCGGCCGCGCTGCATATCTCGCACGTGTATCTGAGCACCTTGTTCGAATAGATGCTCTGCCAGCCGATACCCAGAGCGTTCATGATGCTGTCCAGGACATGCACGATAGTTTATTTGCGCTGAATCCGCATTTGTCTCCTGTGAAGGACCTATTCCTTCCCTCTGATCATCCTGAGAAATGCAACGTAGGAGGTTGGAAGCTGTGGAATGCCTGCTGGCATGGGACACATAAGCGGCTGAAGAATGTCCAAGGTCTCGTGGAACAGGTCGATGCCGTCAATTCCTCGTCGCGGAAGGATGTGGTGGGGGCGCATTATGCGTTGCTCGCAGGTATGCGTGAAATGCGTTGTGCATTCGAGGCATGGCATCATCTGTGCGAGAGGGGTAATCCTCATATGTTCACGAACGTTCGACCGGAGGTTCAACGGCGCATCGCGATTCGCGCCACGGAGCTGAGCGAAAGCCTTCACCGGACAAGGGGCTCTCTCACGAAGGAAAGCTTCAATCTCTCGAAGAGAGCGACGCAGGTTATTGCTGCAGCAACCGTATGGACCCCTGGTCTTATTGAGGAAGATAAGATCATTATTCAGAGCACGCAGCATGCTCTTGAGAACGATGCGAGAAGAGTTTCCTCCGGTCCACTCTTAGAGCAGTCACTGAGCATTTCGACCCATGCTCGACTCGTTGAGAATATGCATGAGGGCTCGGTTCGGCGTTTCCTGAAGCGTATCGATGAGGAGAGTGGCACAACGAAGGCGGCGTGAAGGCAGTAATGAGTAACATGAATATTTGCTAGAGCCCTTTCTTTAGCCCTATTATTTGATCACAATTTTTATTCACCATTATCTGTTATCCCAATCACTTGTGGGACTGGTCTCTGCCCTGCTTTTCGTCCTCGTTCGTTGTGGGGAATGACGAGTCTTCCTTCGAGCATCAATTGCGACGAATGTCCGCCGTCGAGCATGAGAATCTGCTGACGTTTGGCGCCGAAGGCCGTGAGAATACGCGTCGCGAAGCGTTGTGTTGCGAGTGATGACGTCAGCACGAGTGCCTCGCCGTCTGCGTTGACGCCGATAAACGTCCGTCCGATGCGGCTGCCCGGTTGTTTGCTCGCCGTTTCTTTGAGTCCGACGATCGCGTTCTCTTCCGGAATCTCAAAGAGCCGCGCCGCGTCGTCCGCGTAGGGTTCCGCAATAAATTCGTCCTCTCCAATGCGAAGCAACATTTTCTTTCCTGTAAATTCCGTTGCGTCACCGTATCCCGTGTGCACCATTCCATCTTTCTTGACGGAGAATGCGAGCGGTGACTTGTCTGTGTTATCCGTGTTGAAGAATTGGCCGTTCAAAAGACTCACCTTGTCATCGTCATCCCACTCTTTCCACCATGTCTCCGCATTTTTTCGCTGAAATTGCGTCCACGCACCGTCCGACGGGACAACGTTTCCGAGCAAGAGTTCCATTGTTCCTCCATTCTTCGGCGAGACCCGTTGCACGTACGTATGCGATCGTCTCCACACACTCACTCCCGGCGATGAACGGACTTCTTTAAACCCTGGAATAACGGGGTCTGCGGCATGGGCCGGCTGAATACAGAGAAATACACAGAAGCCAAGAATGATGGATGCAGTGCGTATGTTCTGAGCGTGCCAGGCTCACGTGTTTGCAGCAATCATAAAAAAAGAGAGGCAGTGAGCCTCTCCTTTTTCCGAGTGAGATGTTTTACAGCATCGCGTCGATTGCGGCTTGGAACGTCGCGTACGGATATGCACCGCTGATGTTCTTCGATTCGCCGTTTGGACCGAGAATCCAGAAGCCCGGCGTGCCGCTGATACCAGCTACACCTCCGGCGGCAAGGTCTGCGTTCACTTCAGCAGCCATTGCTCCGGTATCGAGACAGGTGTTGAACGCAGTCGTATTCAGTTTCAAATCAGCTGCGTACTGTTTGAAGGTCGGAACGCCGTCCGGGAGAGCGCTCCAGATTGCTTGGTTTTTGAAGAGCAGATCGTGCATTTCCGAGAATTTGCCCTGTTCATCGGCGCATTCGCTCGCTTCAGCAGCTTTTTGTGCCAACGGGTGGAAGCTGAGCGGATAGTCGCGCGTGATGTACTTCACTTTGCCCGTATCGATGTAGTTCTGCTTGATCTGTGGGTACGTGTCAGTGAAGTGCCGAGCGCAGAATGGGCATTGGTAATCCGTGAATTCGATGATCGTCACTGTCGCACTCTCGTTGCCGAGGACAGGATCGTCGTCCGCGTCCGCAGGAGGTGCAGTCACTGCTGGCTCGTCCGCCACGGTAGGCGTGGGAGTCGGACCAGATGGAATAATCGGGCCGGCGCCGCCCATCGACGAGTGGAGTCCGTAGCCGACAATGAGTCCGATAAGACCCATGGAGACGGCGAACCAGGGTGTTGAAACGTTTGACATGGGGAAAGATGGAAAAAGAAATAGAAAGCCTCCGAGAGGCGAACACATCGGCTCTTTTTACTGTCTCATCACCACCGCTCGAAGCATTGGTGCATCGGGCGGACTCTCGGTGGGGGATGATTCAATTACATCATTCGTCACAGGCATGACAAATGCATCAGCAATGGGCACGGAGAACGTTGCTGCAACAATTTCCTGTACCGATGCATTTGTGCACGGCGGCTCAGGCGCGGATTTCTTCACACAGTGTCCGCTCGCGCACGCAGAGTCTGGAGAGGGTTCCCAACCATTGTCGGTTTTCACCCATTCGCACTCCACGATGAACGGCGACATCGGAATGTCCGTGGACATTCGCTCCTCCTGGGGAGTTTCCGCGGCAGAGGCAATCTCCACTGATCCCAGCAAACAGATGTTCCCCAAAACGATATTGAGGATGAATGCCAGAGTGACGAATGCGCGTATTCGCATGTGCGGTGAGTATAGCCAAAGGGGTGATCCTGTCCTAGCCAAAAAACCGCTGCCGTAAGGCGTAAAACGCAATCGGATGAGTGTTGACCGAATGGCGCAATTGAGTATCGTGTCGTGCTACTCTATGTCCGAAGAAACGTCTTTTCCCATAGGCAACGCGAGCGTGAGCAAAGCAGTGTATCCGCTCTGCACATCGGAAATGTGGAAAGTGTCTGAGGGTGTTCCCATCCGTTCGGAAGCGACTGTGAAAGGTGCGACCGACAAATTTCTTGAACAGTATGTCGCATGGTCGCACGACATCGCGAATATTGATCGGAGTCGATATCCACATGGGTATGTTGGACATGGTTCGACGGAGATCCTCCGTGAGATCGGCAATCAACATAATATAAAATGTTTAGCGAGACACTGGGATTCTGTACTCCATACATTCCAAGGAGAGTACGAAGGGCCTAAGTGCGATGCTCTGCAAGCAGATTCGCCGGGGGTTGTCGTTGAGCACAGTCGTCAGTCGTACCAAAAGCTCATGTGGGGAGATCATATGCGTCCAGGAGATCTGTTTTATCTGAGCCAGCCGAGCTCGATTGATGGCAACTTGTGGCCGGAGTACGACGAATTTATGGTGTGGTTGCACAAAGAGCATCCAGGCGTGTCGGTGGTGCTCGATCTTTCATTTGTCGGAACCGTGGCGCGATCGCAGTACAGGGTGAATACGAGTCATCCTAATATCATTTCCATTGTTTCAAGCTTGAGTAAGCCGTTCGGCATGCAGGAGCGTGTGGGTTGCCTGTACAGTAAGCGTCCCTATCGCACGCTTGAAAATAATAGTCATTTTTTCTCTCAACCCAGAAATTTTGAGGTGGGAACGGCATTGCTCAACACCTTTGATCCATATGCACTTCCCACGAAGTACGTGCCTCTTCAGCATGCCGCTGTGGAACGTTTGCAGAGTGCAGTGCAGGGTATGGTCTCACCAAGCGATGTGATTTTCCTCGCTCATCAGCCAAAAGAGGAGGCTCAGACCCCTTTGCAGTGCCAACTCATACGCGGAGGGAGTATTCGGTATGGACTTGCTTCCATGATGCAAGCAGCCATCGACAAATGAAGATGACGATTCATTGTTATAATGGAAATGCATGAACCGATCTGATTACGATGCTGTGGTACGTGATGCGATGGATGCACTTCCTGAGAAATTTCGTTCGCAGATGGACGGTGTTGTTGTGGTGATCGAAGATCGACCGCAACGCGGGCGCAGAGCTCGATTACTCGGCCTGTATGAAGGTGTGCCCGTGACGGCGTGGGGAAAGGGAAATGCCGTTGCCGAACTTCCGGATCAGATCACGCTCTTCACGCAGACGATCGAACGTGTCGCGAAGTCTGAAGAAGAAATTCCGCACATCGTCCGTGAAACGCTCTGGCATGAAATCGCACACCACTTTGGGTTTGATCACGATGCGATGCACGACATGGAAAAACGATGGAAGGAGAAGCGCGCGCAGGGAAAAAAGTGACAATGTTCCGTGCATTTGATCGGCGAAAAAAACAGAACAGTGAAGAGAAAGCTCGTTGATGAATGGCATTGCATCTCGTACCATGTGAGGTGCTTCTTTCCCCCCTCACGCATGACTGTCAGTAAACAGGTTCTCATGCTCTCAGCGGGAGTTTTAATCGTTGCATGCGCACCGGCGAATAATGCGAATGAAGTGGTGATTCAAGGTTCCGACACCGAAGTGCAACTCGTATCCGCGCTCGTGGAAGCATTCTCAGGAGATCATCCCGATGCGCGCATTTCGGTTGCGGGTGGGGGAAGCGCGGTCGGTATCGCAGCTCTCATCAATGGAGAAACGGACATTGCAAACTCGTCTCGGCAAATGAAGCCCGAAGAAATTCAATCTGCGCGCGACAATGGAATGGATCCCCAGGAATTTATTTTGGCCCGCGACGGACTCTCGGTCATAGTTCACCCGTCGAATTCCGTGAGCACATTGACGATGGATCAAGTGTCAAAAATCTATAAAGGAGAAATTACAAACTGGAAAGACGTCGGGGGTCCAGATCTTCCAATCGTGCTCTATGGCAGACAGAGCACGTCAGGAACGTTCGGTTTCTTCCGCGACACAGTCGTGCAGGCGGACTACGCAGAATCGATGCGACAGATGGAGGGAACCCAGGCGATCGTGGATGGCGTTCTCGCTGACATGCAGGGAATTGGTTATGCCGGCGTGGGGTATGTGGTGGCGGAAGACGGTGATGCGCGCGATGACATCAAGATCGTCACTATTTCTCAAACTGCCGGCTCCGAAGCTGTTTCTCCGCTCAACATGGAAGCAGTCATGAGCGGTAGGTATCCGATTTTCAGGCGCATCTATCAGTACATGCCGCAGGCGCCGGCAAAGGATTCGCTCCTGGCGCAACTGCTCATGTTCGAAACATCCGAGCGCGGCATGGAGATCATTCAGGAACAGGGATTTTATCCCCTCACTCCCGAAGATCTCACTCATAACAACGATCTTCTCGACTCCTTGCGTTAAGCATGGCGTCCGACGTGTTGATTGGTCAGCGGTCCTACAAGGTACAACGCCTTGCGGACACGCTGATGCGTTGGGTCTTCACCGTGGTTGCGTCGAGCGTCGTGATTCTCCTCATCGGCATCTTCGCCTTCCTGCTGCAGAGCGGAGGAAAGATGTTTATGGAAGTGGGAGTGATCGAATTTTTCTTTGGAACAAAGTGGAATCCCAATTCGATCGTGGAAGCTGCGTGGGGAATACTGCCGCTCGCGCTCTCAACGACGATGGTTGCTTTCGGAGCGCTGGCATTCGCCGTTCCATTCGGTTTGGCGCTTGCGATCTATCTGTCATTTCTTGCTCCCAAGAACGTGCGGGAAATATTGAAACCGATCATTGAAATGATCGCGGGTATTCCGTCTGTTGTTCTTGGCCTCATCGGATTGCTCTTTCTTGCGCCATTCATCGCCGGGACATTTAATATTTCCAACGGGCTCAACGCACTCAGTGCGTCGATCTTGGTGGGGATTACCGTCGTTCCGACCATTGCGAGTATGTGTGAAGACGCCCTGTCGAGCGTGCCATTGAGGTTAATGGAAGCGGGGCTTGCGCTCGGTTCCACGAAGTGGACGACGATTCGACGCATCATGATCCCGTCGGCGGCGTCGGGCATTCTTGCGTCGGTTATGCTTGGTCTCGGCCGCGCAATTGGCGAAACAATGGTCGTGCTCATGGTTGCGGGCAACAGCCTCGCGATGCCAACGAGTTATCTCGATCCCGTGAGACCAATGACCGCGACCATCGCCATTGAAATCCGCGAAGTCGTCGTGGGTGATTTGCACTGGCAGGCTCTGTTTGCCGTCGGACTCACGCTCTTCGTTGCGACATTCATTCTCAACACCGTGACGGACTTCTTCCTTACAAAGCAACACACATGAAACGCAATGCTCGCTTGTCAGAGGCTGTGTTCTTCACTCTCTTCCGGGGGAGTGCGTTCATGGCGACGGCTTTGCTGATTCTCGTTCTCGTATTGCTCGCAATTGCGGGACGTTCCGTCATCAATTGGCATTTCTTGACGGCGTCCTGGCAACACCAAGACATCACGAGCGGCGGAATTTTCCCGGCGATCCTCGGATCAGTGTATCTCGGACTCGGAGTGATGATCATCAGTTTTCCCTTTGGCGTTGCGACGGCTGTGTTTCTCACTGAGTACGGCAGAAATACTCGCTGGCGTCGGCTGATCCAACTCGCCATTCGCAACCTCGCGGGTGTTCCATCCGTCGTCTATGGACTCTTTGGTCTCGCCGTGTTCGTGCATTTGCTGAACATGGGCATGTCGCTCATCGCTGCGACGTTCACGCTTTCCGTCATGACGCTTCCATGGATCATCACATCGTCGGTCGAAGCGTTGGAAGCGGTTCCGCAACAGTTTCGCGACAGCTCGCTCGCGCTCGGCGCCACCAAATGGCAGACCATTCGCCGCATTGTTCTTCCTGCCGCGATTCCCGGATGCGTTACGGGCGGGATCATCGGCATGGCTCGCGCGCTCGGTGAAACGGCCCCGATCATCCTCGTTGGTGCGACATTCTTCCTGACACACCTGCCATCGTCGTTGTTCGATAAATACATGGCTCTTCCGTATCATGTGTTCATCCTCTCCACGCAGCATGCGAGTCCGCATGCACAGGAATATGCCGCGGGGAGCGCGCTGGTGCTGATGTTCATCACGTTCGTCCTCAGTCTCGGTGCAATCATCCTCCGGTATCGTTTCCGCCGAAAGAAAGTCTGGTAAATCTATGGAGAACACCATTTTCCGCTCACAGGCTCTCAATGTTCACTACGGATCTGTCCATGCGATCAAAAATGTCACGCTTGCAATTCCGGAACGCCGCATCACCGCGCTCATAGGTGCATCAGGCAGCGGCAAGTCGACGATTCTGCGCGGCATGAATCGCATGCTTGATCACTTGCCCAAAACACGCATCGACGGACTGCTCGAATTCCGAGGACAGAATATGTACGACGACGCATACAATGTCGTGGAATTGCGGGAGCGCGTCGGCATGGTGTTTCAGAGTCCGACACCTTTTCCAAAGTCCGTGTACGACAACGTGGCGTACGGATTGGAAATTCAAGGGAAAGCGAAGCGAACGTCACGGTGGTGGAACCGGCGAAAAATAACAGCTGCGCATGTGGAGAATAGCGAGGATCCACTCGATCGCGCCGTCATGCATAGCCTGAAAGAAGCGGCGCTGTGGGAAGAAGTGAAAAACCGCCTGCATCATTCGGCGTATCGCTTATCCGGCGGCCAGCAACAGAGGCTCTGCATTGCGCGAGCGATCGCCGTCCGTCCTGATGTGCTGCTCTTGGATGAACCATGCTCCGCGCTTGATCCTATTTCCACGCGTCACATCGAAGAATTGTTGCTCGCATTGAAAGACAACTACACGATCGTCATCGTCACGCACAATATGCACCAAGCGCGTCGCATCGCGGATTACGTTGGTTTCTTCCATGCGGGAGAACTCATCGAATTCGATGCGACTGCGAAGATCTTTGAGAATGCATCCAAGCAGCTCACGCGAGAGTACGTGCAAGGAGTGTTCGGCTGAGCATTGTCATTCCTCAACCATGTCCGGATACTTCTCGGCGACCGCCAGTTCGAGCTCGTTGGCGTACTCAATCACAAGCTCTTCGGCTTTGTCAGCGTGTTCTTCCATGTCAGCCAGGAACGCATCGTTCGCTTTCGACGGGTCTTCCGAGACTGTCACGACACTCTCGACTGCCTGCCGCATTTCTTCCAGAGAGCCGAGCAGAAGAGGATGAACGTCTTTCAGAATGACCGGCGACGGCATTGCATTCGCTTTCGCGATTAACTCATCAATCCCTTCCACGATCTGCTGCAGTTCATCCTTCTCAGCCTGCGTCCAACCGAGCGGATTCGCTTGGACATTCGTGAGCGTCAGAAATTTCGAACCCATCTCATTCATGCCGACGCTGATTTCTTGTCCTTCCAACAAATACGCTTCGAGCGTGGCACGCTCAGGATCTGGCGTGCATGCAGCAAGGAGTGCAATGCAGGAAACGGCGGCGACAATGGTGCGGGAGGTCATGGGAAGGGGAGAAGTGTGCGTAGTGTAGCAATTATTCCGAGACATATCCCCATTCTCTCTGCCATTCCTTCATCATGTCGATCTCGCGCTGCTGTGCTTCGATGATGTCGTCGGCCATCTCCTTGATCTCCGCATGTTTCGCAGATTTCTGCGCCGCACGCGCCATGTCGATTGCTCCTTGATGATGGGGGATCATGCCCTCGATGAATGCTTTGTCGAACTCGTCGCCTGTTTTCCCCTCCAGCATCTGCACCATGTCTTGCATAGTCATGGAATCTCCGTGATCTTCGTGCGTTGATGGAGCGTTCACGACGACGCAGCTTGTAAGAAGAAGTGCACTGAGCAAAAAGTGAAACGTTCTCATGCGCGTATCATAGCGCTGAACGACATAGTGAAAACCTTAAAAAGCATGTTTTGCTGGGGGTAGATAGGTCATTATTGCTTTTTCTTTTAAATAGTGTTGAATACTCCAACTGTATGTATAAGGGCGCAAGTCTTCGGCCTCTCGAATCACCCGATTTACATGAGGAGATCCGTCGTACAGCGGGGGTTGTGAATGTAGGAATCGACCATGCAACACTCACGCCTCAGTCCCTCATTAATGTCGTACACACACATCTGACGAGTGGAAAAATACCAGAAGGCTTTGATGAAAATGCAATTGATGCGTTTTGGAAAATTCCGGAAGTTCGGGCGAGCGTCGAAGGTCTTCTCAATACAAAGCATGCTGTGCAGGTCGTGAAACCGTCGGAGTCCACCATCCGTAACCTTGATGTTTTGAAGAATGTCGGTCTGATAGTAGAGGGCGACCCCAAAATGGAAAAGGCATGGTATCTTACGCAGGTCTACGCGAAAAGCGGACTGGTCATGCTCTATCGTGCCGAGCGCGGGGCGGGCAAGGAACTCTTTCCGCGTGCTGTCCATCAGTTGTTAAAGAATGGCGGTCCATTCGTTGCCGTGAACTGCGCCGCAATCACGAATGGTATCGCAGAGAGTGAGCTCTTTGGTCATGAGAAAGGCGCGTTCACGGACGCGAAGACCGAGCGTCCTGGTGTGTTTGGTCAAGTGAAAGACGGTGGCACGATCTTGCTTGATGAAATCGGAGACATGCCTCTAGACCAGCAGGCAAAGTTGCTGCGCGTTCTTGAAAATCGCACATACAGCAAGGTCGGTAGCACCGTGGAAATAAAACTCTCTCCAGATTGCAAAATCATAGCAGCAACGAACCGGAATCTCGAACAGCTCATAGCCGAAGGGAAGTTTCGGAAAGATCTCTACGATCGCCTCCGTGGTTGTCAGATTTTTATTCCGCCGATGCGCGAACGGACGGGGGAACACCGCAATGCACTCATCGATCATTTCGTTCGCAAACACCGGCCGCAGGATGTTCGTGTTCATGTATCCGATGCAGCTCGGTCGCATCTCTTAGGATTGGAGTATCCCGGCAACGTCCGTGAATTGCGCGATCATATAGAGCGGATCGTGCTCCTTTCATTGGCCGAGACATCTCCGGACGCTAGTGACATTGAAATATCGCTCGATACGGTGCGTGTGGCTGAAGACACGTCGATCATGACTCTTGTCGAGAGGGTGCAGAAGGCACAGAGAGCGCAAAAAATTGTGCGTTCGCCCGACATGCTCGTCGAAACCCACTTCAACGAAGCGCTCTCTGCGATGCTCCCAGCGGATGCAAGAGCCCCGGATGCTGTTGTTGCTTTTGAGGTCAAACTCGCTGCAATTGATAAAAATGGTCAGAAAGTTGCCGATACGATCAGGCAGATTCTTTTTGGCACAGCTGTGAGGCGGAACAAGAGAAATCAGTCACAAGCAGCAGCTCAACTCGGTGTGACGCGTGGATGTTTGCGCGAGGTGCTGAGAGACTTAAAAGAGAGCGAATCGGCTGCGTATCCGTTTGATAGAGACATCGACTACGACGAGGAAAACAATGAAGAAGATGTTGTAGGAGAGTGACATTCTTCATCCCTTGTACGCCTTCTCCAGCGTGGCAAGGTCAAACTTCTTCATCGGCAGGAATGCCTGCGTCACGCGGTCGATCGCCGCTTGATCGCCTGAGTTCATCATCGTATCCATCGCTCGCGGGACGATCTGCCACGAGACGCCGTACTTATCCTTGAGCCATCCGCACTGTTCGGCTTCGGGGACGGCAGAGAGCTTGCCCCAGTACTCGTCGATCTCCTTTTGATTCTCACAGGAGACCATGAGCGAAACTGCTTCATTGAAGGCGAACTTGTGTTGCTGCGCGCTGTCCATAGTAAAGAACTCCTGGCCAGCCAACGTGACTGCGCCATGCATGACGGTTCCTTCCGTCTCTGGCTTCATTCCCGCCGGGTACCGAGCGATGTCGCCGACCTTGCTGTCGGGGAAAATGGATGAGTAGAACTTCATCGCATCTTCGGCTTTGCCGCAGACGTCGCCGACGAACATCAACGTGGGTGTTATCGCATGCTTGTACGCATAATGACCGTCGTCGAGAATGATCTGCCATGACACTCCGTACGTGTCGTTCGTCCATCCGTACTTCTTGCTGAAGGGATATTCACCCAACTCCATCAACACCTTGCCGCCCTTCGAGAGCTTTGCCCAGAGTTCGTCGACCTCTTCCTTCGTTTTGCACACGGCGATGAATGAAATCGACGGATTGAGTTTGAAGTATGGTCCCGCGCTGATCGACATGAATGAATATCCCCAGACGTCGAATGCCATCACGTCGCAATCGCCGGAGGGCGTGTTTTTGAGCACCGTCGCGCTCGTGATCTTTGAGTTTTTACCGAAGGCCTTCACATAGAACTCAGCCGCTTCTTTCGCTTCTTTGTCGTACCAGAGGTGGGGAACGATCTTTTGCATGGGCATAGTGTATCCCAAGACGAACGAAACGATCGTTTCTATCCGAGTCTTCGATCGTTAGTTACACGTACATCCTCCGTTCGAGTCGACATCCGATGAGCAAATACCCACTGCGCCCGTCGATTTCACGCAGAGCACTTTGTTCGACGACGCTTTTCCGGTGATCGTGAGGCTGCTGCCGGACATCGTGCCGACGACGTCCAGTTTCGCTTTTGGAGAGGTCGTCCCGATACCGAAATTGCCCGAGCTATCCCATCGACCGACTTCCGTATCACTCGTGCCCTGAATAAACCTGAGCGATGTTCCGTAATCGATATTGGTGCGTCCTGCCTCCCAACCGAATGTCTGAATTCCTTCTTCGGACGAATCCACGCCATCCTGGCTGGACCAGACAGAGGCTTCGCTTATGCCATCCGTTCCCGATGATACGGTACCGGCGGTCCATGTTGGACTATTCATCAGCGTACCAGTGTTGCCGTTGTCCGAGTAATCCGCTGCCAAGGAGCCCGTATTTTCGTCAAAATGCCATCCTGCGACGAGGCCGCTGTCTGGCAATGTTCCGTACTGACCGCTGCCGTTGTTGTATATCGTGGTCACATCCGAAGCGGAGAGCGCTCGACTATAGATGCGTAATTCATCAACGAGGCCGGTAAATGTCTGGTTGAAAGCTGGTCCGTTGCCGATGATGAGGGCATCTGTCTGGTTAAGATTCGGCCAGGAGCCACTCGATTGATCGGTGGTGAGCGATTGACTCGTTCCATCTGCATATATGGTTATAGACGAACCATCCGACGTTACAATGATATGATGCCAATTGCCGTCAAAAATATCGCTTACCGTACAGTAAGCACGCACGTCCGCAAGAGAGCTGCTGCCTATTCCAATACATGCTTTCTTTCCAGTCGCTCCCGTCCACCAGTTTCCGCCCTGCACGAGCGACCAGCCGTCATACGTCGAACCACTCTGTTTAGACACGATTTTCTGGAAGACAGAGGAGTTCGATCCATTTGCCCATACTGATAACGAAAAGGCGCTTGTTCCGGGGCGCAGCGCGGCTGTATCAGTGACAGTCACATAATCCGATTCATTGAAGCTGAGGGCCGAACCTACCGTCGCCGCCGGCGTTAACACCCGATTATACCAGGTGAGCGTATTGCTTCCGCTCGAACGCACGACTCGCGCGTAGTCGCCGGCCGAAAGCCGCATTTCTGTGTTACTGCCTGAAAGCGTGAGTAGCGCAGTAGGAGAAGATGTCCCTATTCCCACGCGTTCATTGACGGTATCCACGGAGAAAACGGGATTCCCGCCGTCGGCGTCGAAGATCTGGAAGGCGGTGATGGAATCAACGAGCGTCTGGATTTTCACGGTCCCCGATCCCGTGAGCAATCTTCCAAAATGCAGATGCTCGCCCGATGCGGTGCCGCTGACTTCCAAACTGGAACCGGAGAAGGATGATGAAAGCGAGAGAGATGTTCCATTGAGTGAGAGACCTTGGCCAGCGGTGTACGTCGTGTTCGTGTCGGTATCCGTATCGGACCCGCACTCGAATCGCTGCAACGATGCGTTGTACGTCAGCTTGTTCGCACTCCCCTGGCAATCGGTGAGATTGAATCCGCCGATGGAACTTCCTGAAAGTGATCCTCGAATCACGGTCGATCCGCTTACGGTCACGCCTCTGCTTACAATCAGCCCACCGCTGACGGTCAACTGTCCCGCAACATGAACATCATCACTGAATTCGAAGCGTCCGTTTGTTGCTGCGAATTGGAGCGTCTCGGCGAGGATATTGTTGCCGAACGTGAGGATGGCGTTCGCAGCTTCATTGTCGTTGTTGATGCCCATGTTGCCGCCGATGCCAAACGATGCGCCTGTGGTCAGAAGAGGAATCGAACCGCTGCCCGTACCGACATCACGCTGATCCAAGAGGTCCGCGTTCTTCGCGAAGGGCAGCGACAGAACGGATGTGCGATCGACTGCCGTGTTTCCAGGATTACTGTCGAGCAGGTCATATGTTGTGTCTGCAGCACCGGATGTTTTTACTTCCACTTGCAGGAACAAACTCGTGAGCGTGCTCTGCGGCAATGTGGAGAAATCAGGAAGTGCCTGAACGGACCCGACTTCAATGGCGAACGCACCACCGTCGCCTGGCGTCAGCGTGTGTTCCTCGTACCAGCCGCCGTAATTCGTCGCCGCAGTCTCGATGGCGCCCGCGCCCGTAAGGTCGCTCGCTGTGAAATCCGCGCTCTTCCAATAACTGAGACGGATCGTAACAGCAATTGTCACGGGTTCTCCGGCACTGTCGAGCAATTGTCCTTGGTACCAATGATTTGCAGGAACAGTCGTAGCTGCATTCGCACGTGCAACGCCCCACAGGATTGCGATGAGCAGTGTGACTGCGAGAAGGCACATGATTGTAGTTCGCAGGATTGATCGAATGAATGCGCGGGCCCATCCGTACGGGAGCGCAGCAACTGTTGTTGCGATGAACGGTGCGATCGCATTCCCTGCGACCACAGCGAGGATCGCGATACTGATGATTGCTGCAGGAAGAAGAGATGTGCTGGTCGCTGCCGCGCTGTGCACTGTTTCCGGCGCGCTTGGGTGTAATGTGAATTCTTCGGGATTGAATGATGGGAATGTTTCGAAGTCTTCCGACGGAACACGTTCTTCTTCTGCAATAGACGAAGCATCCTCTGGAATTTGCTCCGATAGTACTTCATCTGCAGAGATGGAAGAGGAAACAGATTGTTCGCTGATCGACGATGCAGAAGATGTAGATGAAACATCAGCCTCTGATGCAGCCGCAGATGAAGGTGCGGGAGAGGGGATTGCTTCTGATCCTCTTCGTCCACCACCTCCGTCTGTCGACGTTTCTTCTGCAATCTCCGCTTGGCTCGATATCTGCGAAGATGCAGCACTCGATGACGCATCTGCTTCGACCGGAATCGTGATGTTGTATACCGATCCCTGCAATGGCTGTGCCGTATCGGTCATGCCGCCATTCCGGACAGTGAATGTGGAGCCTTCAAGCGATCCCGCTGCCGTTTGGTTGCTTTCGTCGATGATCTGATAGGCCGATCCTTCGAGCGCATGTGCGCTCTGCACATCGACGAAATTTATTGCAACCGCCGTCCCGGCAACGAGCACAGCTGCAGTCTTCCATTCTCCGTTTCCTTCTGGATCCAATACGGAGCGGCGTTTTTCTTGATGAGACAACGTATCTGCGAAATAGAATCCGTGTCGGCTGATGATGCGTCCGATCGTCGATGCGGAAAGATTGACGCCGTGTTCCGACGACAAGCGTTCACGAATCTTGTCCTTGCTCAGCTGTGTCTCTTCTTTTCGGTATTGCTCAACCAGCGCGATCACGCGAGCATCTGTTTGTTCTTGCGGGACACGCTTTGGCGCGGTCGATTGATCTTCGAGGGAACGAGGATCCTCTGGATTAAACCTCGTGAGACATTTGTACAGCGTCGTGCGCGAAATATCGAAATGCCGACACGTGAGGCTTACATTTCCGTCATGTTTGAGCGTGTGCAGAATCCACTGCAAACGCATGCGTGCTCGCTTGCTCAGCTCAAGAGCGTCGGCCTCCTTGAGCACTCGTTCGATGTCCGCGCGGTGGAACTTGGGAGCGTCTAAAATGTGTATTTTGGTATCTCATAATTATAGCGTTTTTCGACTAAAGTGTCCATGTACCTGCTGAACATGGCTTATGCCTCAGCGAAACGAGAGGCTGGCAAACGGTACGAGCTTCTGTCCACACTGTTTTTGAGATTAGCCCTACAGGAAGCCAAAAATATAACATGGCATCGTGCAAAAAACAGCAATCACTGCTTCAAAGAACCTCTATTGCTCATTGTGCAGAATCCCGGTGAGCTTTCGCTATCCATCAGCCAATCGCACTCGAAATGATCTCCTCCCCTTATTGTTCAAGATGTGTCTGAGATTTCCGCAGGAAAAAGGGATAATCCATGAACATCAACGGTGCTATCCGGTATCATGATCATGCATGAAACTCCAACGAAGTGTATTTCTCATTCTCTGCTTGTTCCTTCTCCTGCCCATGGTGGTTCGAGGAGCCATGAATTTAGACGACCAAACAAAGAGAGCGGTGGTGCTGATCGCCAAGTATGACGATGACGACGACTTCCTTGGATGGGGATCAGGATTCTTCGTCGATGAAGGAATTGTCGTCACGAATA
>CAZBSN010000007.1:0-5710 GCA_964494435.1 uncultured Candidatus Peribacteria bacterium
CGGCAACATCCGCGCTCGTTACTACAGCGGCTTGTGTCTCCGCCACCAGAAGATGTTAAGGCTTGCAGTTGAACGCGCACGCTTCCTCGCGATGCTCGCATACCGCAAGTAATCACACTCTCTGCGATTCAAAGAGGGCGCCGAAAGGGGTCCTTTTTCGACATTCGTAAGCCGTAATTGACACTTTGCGGAAAATATCTATAATATACTACCCGGTTCTTCAAAGCACACGGACTTTCTCTAGGAGAGGCTGCCCTTGTAGGGCACTTCTCGTGAGGAAAGTCGGTTCTAAGAGGATGTGGAAATGTCTACGATCAAAGTGTCAACGTTACGTTTCGAAGGGGGATCGGGGGCTTGGGGCGAGGTTCTTGAATCATATCTTCGAGCGTTGTTTGACGAGCCGATGCATGACAAGCCCTCCCCTGAACGTCCGAGCCCCGATGTTCTGGCAGCGATGGAAGACTGGGGCATCGATGTAACCCGGGAGAAATACGAATTGTATTTCTACGATCCACCGAAACTTTTACCGCCTAAAGGAAGCGGACCGGGGTTGCGATTCACAATACACAGCATCATGGATGAAGAGCTTTCCTGCAGCATCGAATGGGACGGCACCACGATCATCACGTTGGATTTTGGTCGATTCCATGAATTTGCTGCTCATCGCATGACATTCTGGAGAAATCTTCCTGGCGTCGTCGATGACGTTTGGATCAACAACGAAGCGCAACGCTATACAATTGCGGAAGCAATGCTGTTGCTCGTGACGTCGCACTAACGAATGGTGGCTCAGGGCGTAGGTTATGACCGACTGTTCTTCAAGCCGCCGAGACCTTGTCTCGGCGGACTTTTACATGCTTGTATAATCCACTCATGTCCGGTCACAGCAAATGGCACAACATCCGGGTGAAGAAAACCGCAGCTGATAAAGCTCGCGGGAAGATTTATACGAAGCATGCGAAGATGATCGAGATCGCAGCGCAAAAGGGGAGTGATGCCGTCACAAACAGCGCACTCAAGAATGCCATCGCAGAAGCAAAGACAGACTCCGTTCCAAACGCCAATATTGAGCGTGCGATCAAGAAAGGCGCGGGCGAGTTGAAGGGCGAGAAGATGGAAGAGGTGATGTACGCATGTATGGCTCCTGGTGGAGTCGCGTGTCTCATTGAGTGTCTGACGGACAATCGCAATCGCACGCTCGGCAACGTAAAGACAATCATCAGCAAGCATGGTGGAAGTTTTACGGAGTCAGCATCGGTGTTGTGGATGTTTGCACGGCGCGGTCTTGTCATTGCGCGGAAAGAAGGCGTGACCAATCTTGAGGAGTTGGAACTGCAACTTATTGATCTTGGCGCAGAAGACGTCGACGCTTCCGAAGACATCATTACTGTCACGACGGACATTGCGAGTTGGGCGAAGGTGCGTGATTTCCTGAAATCGGATGGTTGGGAGATTCAATCAGCGGGTTTGCGCTACGTGGCCACACAGAAGGCACCGCTGCCGGATGAAGCCGCCATGGAACAACTGGCAGATTTCGTTGCCGCAATTGAAGAAGATGAAGATGTGAGCGAGGTGCACACGAATGCAGATCTCTAACGGAGCCCCGGAACGAAGTGTTCCAGGGCACGAGATCCGTTATATAAACCCATCATGGGGTTGTGCGTTCATTCGCTTTCTTGGCCGGGTATAGTAATTCCTTGGCCTGCGGATGAACAATCCTCTTTGGATGATCGGAAGAAAGGAAAACATGATAACCGATCACCGCTGCAATAGAGACCATCGCCAACGCAGCTATCAGATACGCAATCCCGATTCCAAATGACGGTGTACAGAGCGACCACATGAAGCTCCAGAAGTTTCTCCAGAGATCGAAGATCCAGCCGAATGTGCAGCTGAACCATGCGATCCATGGATCTCGACTCGAGCGGAGCTCTGTCTCGTCTGGTCTCTGTTTTTCCTCCCAATTTTTGGGGACACCTGCGAGCTCGCACAGACTGCCCCGTGAGGCAATCTCCTCTTCGAGGCTGAGCTCTTTCTCCTCCTCTTCAGGAGGTGACGGCATTCCGAACAGAGGATTGTCAGAGACTTTCCATAATTCCTTCTCGTCCATTGACGGTCTCCTTCTGTGAAAGACCGGATCTCGCAACTGGCCATTCTACCCCGAACGCATGCGGAAGATATTGCGCGAGCTTCGGAGGGTGACGTTGTACACCTCAGTCATCATCCATGGGCACACACAACTCAGGCGCATAAAACGTCACGGGCTGGTGTGCGGTTTCTCCAGACGACACAACAGGCCCCGGCCTTCCTTCCGGGCCGGCATGTTGTTGCTGTAGCGCGAATCGTGGAGTCTGCGAAGTTTGTTGTTGCAGCAAACCAGAGACGGCACCACGAGCATTATCGAGAAACGGCAGGCCGTCGGTGCAATGAGCCAACTCTTGAATGGCTAATCCCAACGTCTGATTATCCAAATCTCGTTGGAGGCTCCTCATTAACGTTTCATGCTACCCTTCCTACGTAGAAATCAATCTGTTGCGTCATCATTGTTGATAACGCGCACCTCAATCCGATCTTCGCGTTCATTGCCCGCCAAGTCCGTCGCGACGGCGCGGAGGTCGTAACTTCCCGGTTCCACCTCAAAGTTATACGTGAGGGAGTAGGGCGCATTTGGCTTCGTGGAGAGGAGCGTATCGCCCAGGTAGAACTGCACGTACTTGATGCCGCCTTCGTCATCCGTGGCGTCCGCTTCCATGGTGAACGGTTCTCCTCGAACAAGATCCGTTTCTTCACGCGGCGTGATCCAGCGAATCTCAGGACCGCCCTTGTCGTCTTCAAAGCGGAACGTCACGGTGTCCGTGGCCGTGTTGTAGTACTCATCGGTGAGCGTCACGGTCAGCGTATGTGTTCCGCTTTCGTTCACAGAGCGTGGCACGTTGATCGTGAAGCGTTGTGCCTGAGTTCCGCGAGCAGATCCGGCGGGTTTTCCGTCGATTTCAGCGCGAACTTCACGAACGCGAGAACCGACCGAAATGTCGAAGCGCGGCTGGAACGATGGATACGACGCAGTGCCGCCATCTGCCGGGAATTCAATCGTGATCTCCGGTTTCTCCATGCGGCCAGGAGTCATTGCGAGCGTGCAGGATTGCGTGGGAGCGAGCGGGAGAGGAAGAGCGGAACCGCTGAGGGTGCCCGTCTCAAGGTCTATCTTTCCAGCCTTGCTTGCAGCCCACGTTTGCAGCGACGAATTCCACTGCGGGAAGCGATCAGAAAGAATGTCCTTCGGAGCAAAGAAACTGCGCATTTCGCGCGCTTCGGCCGGACATTCAGGAGAGGCAAGAAGCCCCGTCACCTTGTCGATTTCCAATTGGACACAGAAGGGATCAGGAAGAGACGGCATGTTCTCCGTGAGGAAGACGTCGGCCTTGCGATACGCGACGGGCGTGCACTCCGTTGGGAGTTGTCCAGAGAGCGTTGAGATTTGCGGTTGGACAATGCCGCTTGGTGCAGTGAAGGAGGACGCCATTCCCGGCATTACGGTGCGTGCTTTCGTCATGTATGCCTTCCAGATCGGAGCGGCGACAATGAGCGACTCGGCTTTCGGAGAGAGCGGATCGGCGTTTGCGTTGCCCACCCACACACCTGTCGCGAGACCCGGCATATATCCCATCGTCCACAAGTCGGACGGCTTTCGATCGGTGCAGTTGCCGTTCGCAGCGCGCTTCAAGCACTTGTTACTTGTGCCGGTCTTCGCCGCCGCTTGCGTGCCTGGCACAGAGAGTGCGTTTTGCCAGTATTCGCCGGGACGAGCGGAGACGTCGCTCAGAATCGACGTGATCTCATAGGCGATGCGCGGATCGATTGCTTCACGAGCGGAGTGCTTCGGTGCTTCATACACAATCGCGCCGTCGCGTGTAATGCGCGTGATGCTGTGAAGGGGGAGCATTTCGCCGTCGTTTTCAAACGTGGAGAATGCCTGCACCATTTCAAGAAGCGGCGTTTCGGCGGCGCCAAGGGACAGAGGCCAGCCATACTCGAAGTCGGGGTTCGTTTCCCTGGCGGCGAGCTGTTCGCGGAGCGGCGTCGTGGCTCCCAGTCTTCGAGCGAGGTCGAGCACGTTCTCTTCTCCTCCCGCGTAGTAGTACATTTTAATCGCGGGAATATTCCTCGATCCGCCGAGTGCGGTGCGGGCGCTCATGAGTCCCCAGAATCCACCGTCGAAGTTCTGTGGTTCATCCGTTCCGATCCTGGCGGGTGTGTCGAAGAGCGCCATGCCAGGGCCTGCGCCCTGTTCAAATGCGGTGGCGTAGACAATCGGTTTGAAGCTCGATCCTGGTTGCCGTGGAGCTCGCGCCATGTCGACTTTTCCGCCGAATTCTTCGTCTGCGTAGTCACTGTTTCCGACGTACGCCACGATCTCGCCTGTCTCAGGAATGGCAGAGACAAGCGCAATATTATGTGCGCCGTAGATGTTTGCAGCATTGTCGCGTTGGCTTGCGACAGCCGCTTCCGCCGCCTGCTGCAATTCCCAGTCGAGCGTCGTTTCAATGGTGAGACCGCCTTGATCGAGGAGGCCTTTGTTGGCGGTGCCGAGGAGTTCCTCCGCTTGCTCTCTCACCCATAACACGAAGTGCGCGGCGCGGATCGAATCGCGTGTGGTTTTGAATTCCATCGTCTTCAATTCCTCCGTTGCGGCGAGACGTTGTTCGTCTGTGATGTATCCCTGATCCTGCATGTTGCGCAGCACCTGATCCGCGCGACCTCCGATGTAGAACTTCGTGCTGCCCGATCCGATCATATTGCCGAGCAAGCCCACCGACACATCCTCGATCGTCATATCGTCTGCGCCGGTAATTTCGCCGGTGGCAATGAGACGCTCTGTTGCAGGGGTTGCAGTCGTGCGAACGTGCGAACCGTATGGGCTGAAGTAGCTGGGGCGTTGGGGGAGTGAGGCGAGGATTGCAGCTTCGGCCAACGTGATGCCACTGGCGGATTTGCCAAAGTAGCGCTGCGAGGCCAATTCAATGCCGTATGCGTTTTGTCCAAGCGGGATCCAGTTTAAGTACAGCGCCAAGAGCTCATCCTTGCTGTAACGCGATTCCAGTTGGCATCCAAGAATGAGTTCCTTCAACTTGCGGTTAATGACGTTCTCACCCGTGAGATCCAGTGCATTGCGTGCCAGCTGCCTTGTGAGCGTCGACGCTCCGCCAGCCGCACCAAAACGAAACACTGCGCGTGCGAGAGCGCGAACATCCAAGCAGTCACGGTCATAAAACCTCTCATCCTCAATCGCCACGATTGCTTGCTTCATGAACGCGGGGATCTGATCACTCTCGATGAACTCGCGATCTTCATCTCTATAGAGTCTGTAAAGTTCCACTCCGTTTCGATCGACGATGCGGGAGCTGTGATCGGGGATCAAGTTTCGCGGATCTGAAATATTCGGAAGCGTGATCCACAGGTACATGCCGTACAGCACTACCAAACCGCCGATGCTCAGCGCGGCATCGAGGGTCAATCTCTTCCAGCCGCGGGCTTTGGCCCACTGCATCGCATCATCCCAGCGCTGTCGCGTGGCACCTATAAACGTCTCGCGGGAGCGTTGTTCGGCGCGTGGGCGCATAGGGGCCTTTGATGGGGCTTTTGGCGTCGCTCCGCCAAGAGGACGGGGCTCAAAATCGTGCTCCATGGACTGCCTAGTCTAGGCGGTGGC
>CAZBSN010000007.1:5810-17486 GCA_964494435.1 uncultured Candidatus Peribacteria bacterium
CTCCACCATTCCATTGCTCCCTGCGCGGAGCGTTCTACAATGAATCTCTATGCAATCCGGTGACCTCTCCGACGCCACGCTTGCCGCTCTTGAGCAGGCGGAACAATTGAAGCTTCAAGGGAAGTATGAGGACGCGATTGCGATCCTCGAAGCACTTCTCATTGATGATCCAGCGAATGTCCCGGCGCTTGAAGAGCTGGCCGATAACGAACTTTCCCTCGATCGATTTGATCGTGCGAGAGCAGCCGCCGATCGGGCGGTGACGCTCGACCAGGGAAGCTACATGGGGCACTACATTCTTGGCTTCATTCTGTCGCAGGAAAACAAGTGGCCTGAAGCGCTCAAGATTCTACAACTGTCGAATAAACTGAAGGCGAACAATCCTGAAATTCTCCGTTGTCTTGGCTGGGCGCTTCTTCGGAGCAACCAGCGAGCGCAGGGCATCGTGACGCTGGAGCGTGCGCTGAACCTCGATCGTGATAACCCGCTGACGCTCTGTGATTTGGGCGTGGGCTATTTAGAATTACAGAACGTCACCAAGGCTCAAGGACTTTTCCAGCGGGCTCTGGAGTTGGATCCGGAAAACGACAGGGTCAAAGAGTGCATCGAGATGGTCAAGCGACTGGAGGCACGGACACCGAAAGCTCAAGCGATGCGCAGCGAAGCGTGAGAACGAAGGATTTCGAGGATATTTTTGCAATTCCACCATCCGATCCTGATGTCATAAACTCGTAGAACTCTCGCGTCCGCAATAGCCTTAGCGCAGGTGGATCGGTATTCTGCATTCCATGGATTTGGAAACGAATAGCGTGCCTTCAGCACCTCAGCAGAGTGTGCCGCCAGTACCGCCAGCGGTGCCGCAACAGAGCGTTATACCACCGATGCCCCAGCAACAAGAGGTTCTGCGTGGTTGGCGCACGCTCCTCTATGGCTCAGGCTGGAAAATGGACGCCGTGGCACTCACATTCGCGCTTCTTCTCCTGCACCTCGCGCTTCTTGCATGCGCGGCGACACGCGACATGAAAGAAACAATCACCAGCCGCAACGCGGTGCTCATTTCCGTGCGAGACAGCGCGTCCGAACAGCGTGTGCAGGAGCTCATGATTGCATTGAAAGAGGTTCCCGGCGTTGCAGGCGTTACATATCTCACACGAGAACAGGTGTTGGCGGAGGAAGCCGCGCGTGACGAATCGCTCGCGACATTCCTGGAGCGCTATGGCATCGCCAATCCCTTCTCTGACACGCTCGCGGTCACTGTTTCATCATCCGACGCCTATGCATCCCTCCGTGCCCTCACAGAAGAGAGCGGATGGCAGGACACGTTCGATGCGTCCTCCCTCGCGGCGATGTCCGAAACGGAACGTTCGGCTGCCCACATGCTCTCACTGCTGCAATCCGCAAGCAGCGCGATCGGGATATTCGTCGTGCTGTCGTTGCTGCATGTGCTGACCCTCGTCGCCACGCTCACATACCGCATTATGTATGCGCGGCGTGCACACACATCGCTGGAAGCGATCAGAGGAGCGGAGACCTCGGTGCTGTTTATGCCCACGACGATCGCTGCGAGCATGGCCTCACTCTGTTGTCTCGTCATTGCCTCTCTCCTGACCGCGGGGTTCGTCTTCCTCTTGCCACTCCTGCCAGGAGCTGAGTTCCTCTCAACACTCTTTGGAGCAGGACTCTTCTACGAATTGCCGCTGTTTCTGTTGATCGAGGCGCTCTGCATGGTGGTGATGGCGACTGTCGTCGCGCGGATGTCTCTGCCGGCCATTTTTCGCTCCTGATCATGGGCACGCATTCCATTGTGGAGGCGATTGTCCTCCGCACGGTGAACATCGGCGAAGCGGATCGCTTTTGTATTTTGCTCACCCAAAAGAATGGGCGCCTCGCAGCACGTGCACGTGGAGCTCGGAGAGTCGGAAGCCGCATGGGCCCGCTCCTCTTGCCGGGACGGTGTTTGCGCGTGGAACTGCAGGAAGGTGTCGGTGGTTATGCGCTCACATCTGCCATTGCCGTGGGGGAGATACCGCAACTCTCCGATCCTGGAACGCTCGCTGCGGCAGAGGAGGGGATTGAAACCATTCTTGCGCTCACCGAAGACGGAGAACCGATGCCGGAAATATTCGCTCTCCTCTATGCATTCTTAGGTGCGTGTGTGAACGATCCGACACGAACACTCCGCGTGTTTCAACTCCGCCTCCTTCACCTGCTCGGCCTCCTTCCAGCGCACAGTGACGACGCGCGTGTGGAGTCGCTCTCTCCAGGCGATCGCACTGCTCTGCGGGCAGTTGTCAGCACGTCTGATTTCCAGTCGTTGCATACGCTCATCGGTTCGAATGGAGCGCTCGCGTCGTTCTTAGAGCGTCTTCTCGATCAAACGCTTCCCCGCGTTCTCAAAAGCACGAAAGTTGCGGCGGCTCTTCGGTAAGGCTTAGAACGCTCTCGGCGGTTCAGCCGTGTTAATGTCGTCTACGGAGGGAGTAAACGTCATCGGGTCAGCCCCAACTTCGTAGAAGAGCGGGCGGGACTGGTAAATCGAGATGACCGGCTCTTCCAATTCCGTTCCGTCCGGCATCGTCGTGAGTCGAACCCACGCAGCCGTCATGCCCGGATGTTTGTCTCCAACCTTCCGTCTCTCTCCCGGCGGCAATTCCGTTGTGGCGATCGTGCGATCAGGCGGCACGCCTGTGCGGTTCCAAATGAACGGACCATACACACTGCTCGTTCGCGCGTCCTTCGTGCCGTAATAGATGAAGTATGCATGATCACTGTCGTCATGGTGCGTTTGCATGAGAAGCGCCCCCGGACTGTCATTGGTGAACTTCATGTCGGGATTCGGGGGATACACCGTTGCGTCAGTTCCTTGAGGTCCGTAGTAGCTCACGGCGTAGCTGTGGTTGATGCGTTGCTCGATCGGGAAGCCGTACTCCCACACGCCGCGATACGCGGTTGTGCTCACTTGGCACAGTCCGCCGCCGTAATCAGGTTCCGTGCGATCGCCTTTAATCACGAGTTCTTTTCGATAGCCGGTTGTTCCATTCACGGGACCGAGCGTATCGCCAAACGAGAAGATCGTGCCTTGCGGGATGAGATGGCCGTTGAACTTCGCGAGTCCCGTTGCGATATTGTGCCGACGATTCACGGGAGAGCCTGCGTAGTTCGACTCTCCAACACTCACCACTTCCTTGATGCCGAGCTGCCGCAGTTCTGGATCCGTCACGATCACGGATGGTTGTTCTTCGATGACCACCATTTCAACGTCGCGCATGCCGCGCTTCAACGCTTCGATCGTGAGAGCGGTTGTTGCATCCAGATCGACGGAGCGACCGGTGAGCCCAACGCCATCGAAGATAATTGTTCCCGATGCTGTCTTTCCGATTGTGACGCTTCCCGCTGGACGATCGAAGTATGCCGAGACTTCCTCGCGAATAGCCTGACGAATCGCATCCTCGGAATAGCCAGAACGGGTGGCCTTGCGCACTCCTGGCGGTACAGTCAACGGTTCATCTCCGTCGGACAAAAATGCTTGCGGCGGTTCAATGGTCTCTCCCGCGTATTCCCACGCCTCTTCATTCGACAGCCAGGTGTTGACCGTGCGAGCGGGAACTGTGAGGAGAAAATGCTCATGTCGATACAGCATGTCGCCGGCCGCAGCAGACGCAGACGACGGGATTCCAAGAATTCCAAGAATTCCGAGGATGCCGAGGAAATATCGGGTGAGATGCACGCGCCAAGAATACGCGAGAGTCGCAAAACTCCAAGACATACAGTCAGTATCCTTGCGGGCGCTGAGCATCCCTGTACATATCTCCCGGCAACGGCTTTTTATCGAACAGGGACGGTGGATGGATCGGGACAGGAGGATGAGGTGCTGGCAGTTCATCCAGGGCTCTATTCACTAAGGCGTCGGCTCGGTAGTTGTCCTCGCGAGGAATGTACTGAAAGACGACGTCAGACAGCTCGTTTGCCAGCGCGTGGACCTCTTCGACGAGCGGTTGGAGGGTCGGCATCTTCACTTTGTATTCGCCCATGACCTGCCGCACCACCAGTTCACTGTCCAAGTGGCAGATGAGCCGATTGGGTTGAAAGCCGCGAGCCAATTCCAAGCCGCTGATGAGCGCGCGGTACTCCGCGACGTTGTTCGTCTCCTGGCCGATGCGTTCATAGTGCTCCTTCAGCACCGTGCCGCTGACGGGATCTTCCAAAATGCATGCGATTGCAGCTTGGCCGGGATTCCCGCGCGAGCCTCCATCAGAAAAAAGATGCAGCGTGCCGCCGATCTGTTCTGGTAATCCGGAAGAGGAAGACTGCGTCTTGAGGGCTTCTTCTATCAGTCCCGCAACGAACACTTCTCGATCTCGCGCCCGCGGAAACATTTCCTGCAGACGGCGTTCGATTGCGACAGGGAGGCGAAGCACAACGAAAGGATACAGTTCTCGCGCTTCAATCGCTACGTGGCCCTCACCCGGCCCTCCGGGCCACCCTCTCCCAGGGGGAGAGGGATTAAGGAGCGAGTTTTTTTAATGCCCTCTCCAACTGGGGGTCACGCTTCGCCGTCAGATCTTCCGGCGTGCGTTCAATGACGATATTCGGTGTGACGCCGTGTTTGCCGAGGTCCGTGCCCTTGGGCGTGAGCCACGTCGCAGTCGTCACACGTAGGCTTGCTCCACCGGGCAGTTCAATCACTTCCTGCACGGTTCCTTTCCCAAACGATTGCGTGCCAATGATCGTTGCACGACCGTGATCCTGCAATGCTCCGGCGACGATTTCCGATGCAGACGCGCTTCCTTCATTCATCAAGATGACGAGCGGGATCGTGGGAAGGATCGTTTTGCCCGACACGTCGTAGAAATCCTCGTCGTTCCTGCTGGCCACCGTCACGACGCGCCCTTCTTTCTGGAACATCGACGTCAGATCGATCGCACCGTCCAAATATCCTCCGCCGTTGTAGCGCAGATCGATGATCAGCCCTTTGATCTTCGTTGGATCGATCTTCTTCAAAATTTCTTCCACTTCCGGGATCGTTTCCGTTCCAAACTGGCTGATCGTGAGAAGTCCGACAGTGCCGCCGGTTGCCGTTTTCTCCTCATACTCGCTGCTTGGAATATGAATAGTGTCACGCGTGATCGTGAATTCCTTCAATTCCTGTGCTTTCGACGTTTCCCGCATCACCGACAGCTTCACCGGCGTCCCCTTGGGCCCGCGAATGACGCTGATCACTTCGAAGAGTGTTTTGTTACTCATATCCTCTCCATCAACGAGCGTGATGACATCTTCTGGCAGAAGTCCGCTGCGTTCGGCGGGGGAGCCTTCAATGAGTCGAACGATCCGCACGACGCCTTCTTCGAGGCTGAGCTCGGCGCCAATGCCTTCCAAGTTCCCGCTCAAGCTTTCCTGGAAGTCCGTGTTCTCTTCCTTCGTCATGAAGAGCGTGTAGGGATCACCGATCGACGCGACCATTCCCGTCACCGCTCCTTCGACCATCTTCTGCACGTTCAATTCTTCCGGCCGCAGATAATTGCTGAGAAGCAGTCTCCAGGTCGTCCAGAGAATCTCGATGTTCACGTCGTCTTTTGGATCCTCAATCGTGACGCCGCTCTGAGAATGCCCAACGAGCATCTCTTCCAGCCGATCTTGAGCTGCTAAAAACCGCACGGAGGTCGCCCGAACGCCTAATTGCCAGCCAAGGGCCAGTGCAAGCACGGGAACTAAAAACGTCACGAAGATGCGGGTGGGACGACTCATGGGGATGTAGAATAAGGGTATGTCAGGCTCCGCTTCAGCGCCAGCAACATCTCTGGAAATTACTGCAGGTATGCGCATCACGGATATCGTGACGCTTGTGCCGGGTGCAGAGACGCTCCTCGCGGAGTACGGACTCCATTGCGCAGGATGCAGCGCGAATGGACTCGAATCTTTGCACGAAGGGTGGATGTCTCATGGACGAAAAGAGGAAGAGCTTGGTGCGCTCGTGACGGATCTTAATATTCTCCTCGCAAAAGCCCCCGCTCGGCCGAAAACAATCGACGTGACGGAAGCTGCAGCAAAAGCGCTCGCCGCATTGCTCGAAGCAGAAGGCCAGGCTGATCACATTCTCGTCGTCGGCGTCGACGATGCAGGTGGTTTCTCGATGGATGTGCTCCCCGACGTCGCGAATGATCATGTGTTCTTCGGACATGAAACTGTTCCGACACTGCGCGTTGCTGCATCACCTCTCACACTCTCTCGAATCGGCGGTGCAACGATTGATCATCGAGAGAATCGATTTAAGCTCGATCTCCCTGAAGATATGCAGAAGAAAGGATGCGCATGTAAAAGCGGCCCGGCTTCGCATGGCTCCGCCGAGGCGAGGGGATCGTGCGGCTGTGCGTAATTACGATTTCGGATGCTGCCGATTGTTGATGTCCTTGATGTACGCGTGATTGAGGTGGTCGATTTCTTCAGGTGACTTTGCCACGCGCTCATTCAGACGAAGACCCAGGGCGATCCTGTAGAACCCTGCACGCAGATCTACCTCACCGATATTGTGTGGTGCAGATAATCCTGCAAAGCCATCCAAATCTTGACTGAGTGTCAGGAGTGGCACCTTAGCGTCGATTTCCTGGAAGCTCGTGAGACCGTAGCAATCGATCGCTGCATCAAGCCATTGCTCCAGCCGGCCCCCGCTCGCAGCCAAGGCTGTTATATATTCGGTTTGATATGCGAGCAGCTCTTCGCGAGCGAAGTCATCTTTATCGCCTTTGACGTACGTGCCACTGACCATGCGTTCCATGTATGTCAGGTCGTAGGCGAGGAATTGTCCCGCCCAATGCTCATCGATCTGCCACGGTTTAATAAGCAAACGCAGCAACCCATCTTCACGATCAAGGCTCAAAGTTTCGCCTTCTTTCGAACATCGGGGATGCTCCGGTGATAAGACAACACACCATGCTTTTGCCATCTGACTCAATGATTGCATACTCAAAATTGCTCCCTGCTTTTCCTCTCCCCAACCAACGCTCACTCGATAGAAATCTCGCAGACGGTGGAGTTGATCGAGAGCACTCGTCCATTGAGCTGAAGTTTCCGATTTAAAAAATCCCTTCTCGACTGCTGCGAAAATTCGCTCCAATCCTTCGTGATACTGCTTCTTTGTTTCTTCCGGCGTGAGTGCCCGGTTCACCCCACCTTCTTGAATGTAGTCATCGATCGTGATCGGCGTTCTCCGGATGGGAGTGAGGTTTTCAACAACAGCCACTTGCTCACCAAGCCGCTGCACCGAAGTGTTCTGCTTTGGCCACGCATTCGCAATGGCCGATTCGATCGGAATACCAACTTCTTGCAACCACACAACGAATCCTTCTCGACGTTGGTTTGCAACTGCACGCACGTTGAGATTTGCAGGGCCGCTCACAGTGTTCTCCGGAGGAAGCCCGCGCAAACTCTCCCACCACGATTGTTCGATGATGTCGTATTTGTTAATACTTGCACGTGTGAAAGCGAGCGTCCTATCAACGACCGTCGGAGCGTTTGGTACGAGGTTCGCGTGTTCGAGTGTCTTCTCCACTAGTCCTGGATACCACAGCGAAATTTTCCGTGCGATACGAGTATCAGCAGATCGTTCGACGCCTGCATTCAGCGGCATTGTCGCTAGAGCTTCGAGAGCTTTTGGGCGCATAGTTAAACATTATGCACTATTTTCTCTCTTAGTCAATCAATAGGCAATAACCTCTTCCGGCTTGAAGAAACGCTTAATCTCGGCCTCCGCCGCCTCCGCCGAATCAGATGCGTGTGCGACGTTGATCATCTTGCTGTTGTCGCCCTTCGAACCGAGTTCTGCGCGGATCGTGCCGGGAGCAGCCAACTTACTGTCGGTCACGCCGAGCATGTCGCGGACTTTTGCGACGATGTCATCGCCTTCGAGCACGAGCGCGATCACCGGAGCAGATTGCATGAACTCTTCCACCGCCGGGTAGAACGGCTTATCGGCAATGTGTGCGTAGTGATCGCGAAGAACCTCCGAGCTTAACCCAACCATCTTGCACGCACGGATAGTGCCCGCTTCTTCCAGGCGTGCGAGAACTTTGCCGCAGACCTTGTTCAGGACGGCATCAGGCTTGAGGAGAATAAGAGTGCGCTGCATGGCAGAGGAGGAAACCCGGCTTCGCTCCTTCGGAGCTTCGCCTGGGGCAAGTTGGCCGCCATTCTGCTGTGAAGAGGCTCTTAGGGCAAGAGCTTTGTGCTTGATCGCGACCTCCTGTCGACGTTCGTCGGGCGAATTCTCAGCTGCAGCCTCAGGCACATGCGGTATGCGCCGTCATCATCTTCCTCGCCGCATTTGGCTTTTGCCGCTTCAAACGTTGCAGCATCGAGCGTCTTTGTGTTGGTCGGCTTTTGGACAGCGCCCTGTATACGTTTCTCTTTCTGCTGGTTGTAGAACGCTTTTTGCAACGCCAGGACCCTCACATTGAACGCTTTGCGCTTCGTCAGCAGCTCCTGGTGAAAGACGCGCAGGCCTTTCTGATATTCAGGAGAGATACCGAGATGCGCGTTTGCCTTACGCCATGCCTCTACAACATCATCCTCTTTTTGATCATACTGTTCAGAAATACGCTTAAGCTTCTTCAATGTGTCCGTAATGCAGCTGGCGCGGCGGCGTGCTTCCTGGCCGGCACAGGTGAGTTCAGACGGAATCTCGACTGCGACAGTCGTATCGACGTTCACCACTTCACCTGCAGCGAGGGCTGCCATGGGAAGCAACGAGAGCGAAAAGGATGTGAGAAGAATGGGAGCGATGCGCATGGTGGGCATTGTTCCGTGTTTCAAGATTGTGAGCAAGAAAAAGGTCTGGAGTTCTTGTCGACTTCTAGCCCCTCACCCCCCGCCCTCTCCCGTCGGGAGAGGGAGCTCTTCTACATTTTTTACTTCAATAACTTTAGAAGCTTGTCTTCATTCTCCTTTTTGCCAATCACCACAAGACGTAACTCTTCCGGAACGAGCACGCGCTTGGCGAAGGCATCGACGTTCACTTTCGTCACGCGGTCGATTTCGGCGAAGTAGCTCTTTGTGTCACGGATTTGCGGATAGAGCAGTGCTTGCTTACCGAGGAAATGCGCGCGTTCTTCGCTGTCTTCCAGGCTCAGCGTAATGCGGCCTTTGAGGTAATCCTTCGCACGCTGCAGCTCGTCTTCCTCCACGCCGCCACTCGCGCAGACGCCATACTCGTAGCAGATCGATTCGATCGCCTCCGGCAGACGCGATTGATCCACGCCCGCACGCGTCGAAATGATGCCTGCGTCGAGGTAGTTGTCCGTGTCGGTCGAGATGTAGTAGCACATGCCTTTCGCTTCGCGGATGCGCAGGAACATGCGGGAGCTCATATTGCCGCCGAGAATGACGCCGAGCAGTTTCTGCGTGAAGTGATCTTTATGCTGCGTCGGAACTCCGGGGACGCCCACAACGAGGTGCGCTTGTTCCGTCTGTTTTGCGCGGAGCCAAATCTTTTTCTTGTTGTAGCTCGTAAACGGCTTGAAGGTTCTCTCTGTCTTTCCCGAAAGCGTACCGAAGAACTTCTCGGCGAATGCCACGGCCTGATCGCGCGTGATGTGGCCGGAGAAGGTGATCACGGACGTCTCCGGCGTGTACAGCTCGTCTTTGTGCTTCTGGAAATCCGCCTGCGTGACGCTGTTGATGACTTCTTCCGTTCCAATCGTGTCCCATCCCAGCGGATGGTCCCCAAGCATCATCTCTTCGAAGTCCCACCCCGCGCGGTACATCGGCGTATCTTCGTACATGCGCTTCTCTTCGATGATCACGCCGCGCTCCTTGTCGATTTCCTCCTGCGGAAAGCTGGCATGGAGGAGCATGTCCGACAGCACGTCGCACGCGAGTTCGGTCTGAGGATGCGCAACCTTCACGTAGTAGCCCGCGTATTCCTTTCCGGTGAATGCATTGAAGTCTCCGCCTACTCCTTCAATTGCCGCGCTCACTTGCTGCGTATTGATGTACTTCTTGCCGCCCTTGAAGAACATGTGTTCCAAGAAGTGGCTGATGCCGCGCTCTTTCTCGGTCTCGTAGCGCGAGCCTGCTTTGCAAAAAACAAGGACCGTCACGGATTCCGTTCCATCAACCGGAGCGGTGAGAACGCGAAGGCCAGACTTCAATGTATCAAGTGTGTACATGGAGAGGTTAGGAAAGAGGCCAGAGACGGAGCACTGCAAAGACGGCGAAGAGCAAGATGCACACAACGCCAATGATGATCGATACGGGTGAGAGCGGTCGTTCACGATCTGTTACACCGAGCGTGACGCTCAATCCTCCATAGAGAAGGCCGACAGCAGCGAGGGGGAGGGGGAGGGTTGTCAGCAACACCTGACTCCATGGAATCCACATGCCCTGCATCGACAGAACCTCCACGCCGAAGAATGCGAGGCCAAGGATGGTAAAGAACACGCCGGAAAGCTGGTGGAGGAAACGAAGCATGCGAGGAGGATATAGAAGACTGTGCTGATGCCCAAACTTGCAATTTGATAAGTTTATGGTATAAATTCACCCCATGTCTGTAAATAAGCTGATCCTCACGGGCGGCAGCGGGGAACTCATAAGACAAGTGGAGGTGGAGCGGGAATTTCTCTTCGATCTCCCAGAACAGGATGGCAATTTCCTCGTTGTACGCTGTTGGAATAAAACAGAGGAAGACGTTGCTTCATTTCTCAAGCAAAGCAGAGAGCTGATTCATCCACATGTCCCGCTCACAAACATTCTCATCGTGATCGATGCGAGTCAGGAGCACGGATCAACGACGATGGATGCCGTACGCGCGAACATCGATTCAGAAGGTCCAAGTATCATTCCAATAACTGTGTCAGGCCCCAAGGGCGTTCCATGTTGGACTCGCAAGCTCAATGGTGCGTTGAAGTTTCTCCGTGTGCAGGGCGTTCGTAATGGACTCTTCATTCCGACCTCATTCGATACGATTCCTGGGGACCTCTCGCCACTTCGAAAGTTGTCTCCAACCGCGATACCCGCATTCACAGTTCGCCAAACTCCGAACGAATTCGTGTCGCGCGGAACCCAAGAGTTTCTTGCAAAGGACATGGACGGAATGCTGCGCGCCATGCAGCAGATGGCTCATGAAGTGCTCCCATTTCTTCGATGGAAGCAGAACTACGTCCCTGATTCAGTATACGAGATTGGGCCGGTGGCTTGTCGCAATACGTTCATGTTATGGCGCCTCCGTATGTTACTAGCATGCGGCGGTTTCGATTCTTACACCAATGTAATAGGAGGACAGGAAGACACGAGGCTATTCCTACAAATCTTAATGGATGATCCATCGGCGTTTCATCTAGGTATGCCTGGGGTCACATTCATGGATCGCCGACATGAAAAACAAGAAGGACCAACAGCGATCATGCAACACGAGAAACACAGAGCGAAGTCCTGGCGAGAAGAAATAGCGACGGGGCAGATTCTTTGGCGTCTGCGAGAAACGGGAGGGCAGATTCCCCCTGAGGAACAAGACTTCGACCTCACGAATTAACACTCACTTCACCTTCTTCTGCACCGTGATGCGCTTCCTTCCTTGAGCGCGACGACGTGCCACGACCTGACGGCCTCTCTTCGTGCTCTTGCGAGACAAAAAGCCGTGTTTGCGGAGCCGGCGGCGCCATTTGAGCTTTCCGAGCATTGCCGGGG
>CAZBSN010000008.1:0-16671 GCA_964494435.1 uncultured Candidatus Peribacteria bacterium
ACATAGCAACACTGTCCCGGCATCGGCGAGTAATACGCCGTCAGAACGAAGTCGACCTCCATGGGTGCGGCGATGGTTTCCGCGTGGACCGGCGTTGATGTGAGAACCAATGCAATCGAGAGACACGCAGAGAGTGTATTTCGCATAGGTGTGTGTATGTGTTAAATCCGCTCATTGTAGCAGTTTTTCTGCTTTCATGGCAGTGTGGAGGCCATGACGAAAGCAAGAAAGATGGTCTAGTTACTCCACCACAACCGTATCTTCGATCCGAACGCCGAAACGGCCGGGGATGTACACAGCGGGTTCAATCGCAATCACCTCACTCGAAAGTAAAGCTGCCTTGCTGCGACTCGATAGGACTGGACCTTCGTGGACGTCGAGGCCGACGCCGTGACCGAGTGCGTGTCCGAAGATGTGCGCGTCGGCAATGCCGCGTTTTCGCAGCGCCTCTCGCGCGAGTTGATCGAGCGTTGCGACCGGTGTTTTTGCTTTTGCAGATGCTGCAGACAGTGCGAGTGTTTCCTCCACTGCTTTCACGATGCGAAGGACGTCCTCCTGCATTGGTCCGCACGAAAACACGCGACTCATATCGCTGCAGTATCCGTGGAAGCGAACACCGACGTCGATCTGGACGACGTCACCTCTGCGGAGTTTGCGCGTCGCCGCACGATGATGCGGACGACTGGAGTTCGATGCGAATGCAACGATCGGTGGAAATGCGAGATCATCGGCTCCAAGTTCCTCCGCCCACAAGCGAAGTTTCCAGGCGACTTCACGCTCGGAGATGCTCGCTCGAAGGACGGCGGGAACGCGTCGAAGCATTTCTTGGGTGATGCGTTTTGCGCGCACCATCAACCGCAATTCGTCGGCATCCTTTTTTCGACGGAGCTCTTCTGGAAGCCCTGACGATCGAACGAATGTTGTATGTTTAAAGAGCTGTTTCCACCGACGTAATCGTCGGATCGTCACGTGATCTTCTTCGAATGCGCACTCGTCGATGCGTTCGAGCGCTGCAGGAAGCCTCTCAACATCAACCGAATGGACGTTCGTCGCTGCAGCAGCTTCGTGGTAACGGCTGTCGACGAAGAGCGTCGCCGAACGGGTCGTCACGAGGAGGAGTGCTTCCGTCGCATCCAACCCCGTCAGGTAGAGAATATTGGGGCGAGCGGTGACGAGCAGCGCGGAAAGTCCCTTCTTTCGCAGAACAGAGCGCAGTAAAGCCAGACGGCGGACGGAATCGACCACGAAAGCAGGGTAGCGCGTGAAGCCCTTTTGTGCTATCATGAAGAGAAATCTATGCGCACCTTCTCTCGCAACCTTCTGGCCGTCCTCGCGGTGTTTGCGGCCTTCACATTCGGCCAAGAGCTGACCGCACAGGTGTTTGACGGACCCGGCATCATGGGTGGGCTCAATGCCGCAGCTGGATTGAGCGGCGTGTCGAACGGTGACGTCCGTGGAACTGCAACATTGATCCTCATTCGGATCTTGGCGTTCCTCGCGCTCGTTGCAACGATCACGGTCGTGATCGCAGGCATCTGGCTCATCGTAGGACTCGGTTCGGATGACTCGAAGGAGAAGGCGAAGAAGATCATCCTGTACACGCTCATCGGTCTCGCTATTGTTCTCTTCTCTCGCATCATCGTGGAAATCATCACGGTCTACCTCTACCAAACTGTTCGGTGAACGCCATTCGCATTCGCTCGATCGGCTTCCTGCTCTGCGCGCTTGCGCTGATCGGAACTGCTACCCCGCTCTTTGCACAAGACGCAGCAGTCGAAGCAGACGTCGAATCGATGCAGGTGCGCGTTGGAGACGTCTTTGAAATTCTCGCCGATCCAGGCCAGGACGATGCGAACGTGTCGTGGATCCTGACGCTCGATCGCGCGTTCATTCAAGCCAGCCGTGAGAAGACATTCCGCTATCGCTTTGTTCAGAACAAAACGTACACGCTTCGCGCCGAAGCAGAACTCCCAAGCGGTGAACGCCTTGAACGTACATTTAAAATCGAAGTACTCTCACAGGAAGAGCTCGACAACCCCGCAGTGACAGTCGCCGGCACAGGCGCCGCATTGATCGGTGTCATTCCAGAACCCGACTCAAACGGCCGCGTCATTCTGAGCGACGATCAACGACTCATCCGTCTCGTTCCACTCTCGCGCGACGTGACGCCGCTCTCGCTCGACATTGATTCGACGCGCGACTCCGATGGAGACGGCAACATGGAGAATGACGCGGACAGCACTGGAACATTCTTCCACTCCGACGCAGAGTCGCTCTGGATCTGGATCGCAGGACCGCTCGCAACGCACGATCTGACGGTAACTGCTGTGACAGGCGGCAACGCGCAAGTGCAGAGCATCTCCGTGATGACAGAAGGTGATGCAATCGATCAGGGTGTTCTCACGAGCGCCGTATCGATTGATGCAGTAGAAATCGAACCTCGCACAATCGCATTCCGGGCAGTGTTCGAAACGGACATGCCGGAAGACACGCCGCTTCTCTATGAATGGGATTTCGGTGACGGCATTCGCAGTCTTGAAACATCGCCGTCGCACACATATGCAACCGAAGGGCCACACACGGTGAAGCTCCAAGTTCGAAATCTCGAAACTGGTGCAACCGTCGGAACGGCGGAAGATGATGTGACTGTCGAGATCGTCGATGAAGAGCCTGTGGATCCCGATCCGGAAGTTCCAGTCGAACCTCCAGTGGAAGAACCATCCACGAGCTCCATTCCATGGGGAACGATCCTGATTCTCGCAGGCGTCTTCCTCGGATCAATCCTGCTCGGAGTCCTCATCATTTGGTTGCTGACGAAACTCCGTGGACGCGGCAACTTGGAACAGACGTTCGAAGCGATGGAACAGAAGATCGTCTCTCCGACAGCCGCAACTCCACCGCTTGCCATCCGTAAGCCGGTAACTGCAACACCTCCACCGAGTGCACAGGAGAAGATTATAGACGCCGAAGTGAAAGCGACTGTTCCATCGCCCGCCCCTGCAATCGTGGAAGAAAGCAAAGCGCCAGACTGGCTGAAGAAGGGACTAGCTGGAGGTCCAACGCCGCCTGCAGCTCCGAAACCACAGACTCCTCCACCTGCACCAAAGGCTCCCGTCGCACCTCCTCCACCAGCTCCAGCTCCTGTGCCAACGCCGAAGCCGACGCCAGCACCGGTGCCTCCACCGCCACCAGCACCACGCCCAGTGGTTCCTCCTGTTGCAGCTCCAGCTCCGACGGTCCCCGCTGCACCTGCACCGACTCCAGCACCCGCTTCATCGCCAGATCCTCTCCCACATTGGTTGCAAAATCCTGCACAGAGCAAAGCTCCAGCAGCTCCTGCTCCAACTCCAAACCCAGCTCCTGCTCCGACTCCAAGTCCTGCACCGGCACCAGCGCCTGTTGCGCCACCTGCTCCTGTGCGCGCTCCGGTTGCACCCGCTCCGACTGTCACGCAACCGACGAAGCCTGAACCTGCTCCAGCACCAACTCCTGTTATTCCACCGGTGAAGCAACCCACTCCCGCTCCACAGCCAGCAGCTCCGGTCGTATCACCCGTGGCACAAGTTCCAGCAGTGAAACCAGCGCCGACGCCGGCTCCTGAAGTCGCTCCGATGCCTCCAGCTCCAACGCCAGCACCGAAGCCTATTGCTCCGACGCCACCGCCTGCACCAACGCCAGCTCCAGCAGCTCCTGTGCAAAAACCGATTGCTCAAACTCCTCCGACTCCAAAGAAGCCGGTCGTTGAATCACAGCCAATCCTCCCAGCTCAGCCAAAGCCGAGCACGGAACCTCCACATACGGATGAGGACCCTCCAATCGCATTCATCCGAGCAGATAACATCAATCCTGGACCCACGAAGTAATCCTGGATTGAGCCTGACAAAGACGGTAGGATCTCCGGGCGATTCATTTCATGGCGGTCGTAGCTCAGTTTGGTTAGAGCATCTGGTTGTGGTCCAGAGGGTCGTGGGTTCGAGTCCCATCGACCGCCCCACTAGTAATCGTGGAAGACAACCCTCCGGGTTTTCTTCCACGGACCATCTTTCCGGTAAGGAACCGCTCCAGCGCGGGAAACCCGCGCTTCGCGGAATTATTTTCACTCCGGATAAAACCTCTCTGCTTCCGACACAACCTTCAAGCATGAGGCCTGATGTTCTTCTTTTAGTTGCGGGCACAGTTCCGCACCTTTCTTGGAGGATGCTTCATGGATGATCAAATAGCTGACGAGTCCTTCAATGCAGTAACGCCGCTTGTCCTCTGGAACGTTCATGCAGATCTTCTCAACCGCGAGCGGTTCGTTGATGTTTTGCTTCATCGCTGAGTCCCCCACTCCCTTCACACACGCATCACGCGGGCCGGCCGGAACATCGGTCATACACCAATCGATCGCCTCTTCGTATTCGCGTGGATTGATGCGCAAGTAGTACCGCGTTGCATAGAACGCACAGACGCCTTCATTTACAGGATCAAATCCTCGACAGGCAAAGAACGGATCATCTTCCTTGAGGTATTGAGAAGCGTGGAATCGTGTTTCGGAATCGTACGTTTCCATAAAGACGCCTTCCGCGCACTGAATGCGTTGGAAATTTTCATCGAACGTTCCGCAGAGTGAGACAGATTTTGGAAGATTGTTGTCGAGCTTGTACATAAGCCCGTGTCCGATGCCGTGGAAACAATTCGCCGCTTCCGGGCGGCAGATGATGGGCAGAACTTTTTCGATATCGCGGACGCGATCGAGGTGCGTTTCAACGATGCCGTGAATGTATCCTGATCCACAGAGATCATCTTCAAAGCTAAGTGCTCCTTCAAATCCTTCCTTGTCATATGCTGCATGTCCGATTTCGTGGACGAGACCGTGACAGAGCGATTCAAGCTCTGGATCATCTTTTAAAATTTCACGGAGTTGCGCGAGTGCTACTCGTGAATCTTCCTCTTCAACGGTATGTCGCACTTCAACGATGGCATCTTCAAAACGGCACATCACTGCATCGGTGCCAGGAGGGCACACAGGCTCTCCGAAACACGCCGAAAGAAATATGAGGGGCGCCGCTGCGAAGAGCAGAAACTTCATAGACGTGGAGTATAGCGCATAATTTACAATTATGTAAAATAGTATACAGTGTATGTATGAGCGAGCGGTTTGATTTCCAGCATCATCTGCAACGGCTAGCTGAATTTCGAAGGGAACTCGAAAATATCACAACGATTTCAGAAGAACGCATCGCGAAACTCCGTGCTGTGTGTACCCAAATTCGTGTCGAAAACCCTCAGAGTCAGATTGCAGAAAAAATTTTAGGGCAGATTCAAGAAGCTGCTGAACTTCCACATGATTCATTCGATGTCGAAAAGGCTCAGCGTGTGTTGGTAGTAGCAGAAAAAATCATGACGACGCTTTTTAAACCGTTTGACGCTGATAGGGAAGATACTTTGAAAATTACAGACATAGGAAACCGCAAAGTGTTCATTGTTGGAGAAACACACGGGAGCGTTGGGGCGATCAAGCGGCTCAAAGAAGTAATGGCTCAGCTCCATGGAATCCCACGAAACAATATTCTCTTTATCACTGAACAGATCGCTCATCATTCGATTCTAAATTGGGATCCACAATTTCAATACCCACCAAATGGATTGCTCGCTCTTCAGGACATTGCCGAAGAAACTGATGTAAAAATCAAACTAGGAATTCTACCGCGAAGCCATAAACTTTCGTTCGATTTTGCCGTTCGAAACTTTGCAGCACTCAGCGCGGATGCACCAATAAAGCCTCCAAGACAGCATGTTCAGAACACTGAATTGGCAGCATTTATCGCAAATCTCCATTATCTGGATATTGAAATGCGTTCAAGTGAGAGAGGCTATTCTCGTGATGAACTTTTGGACAACTGCAAAGCAAATGTTGCACAAAGCGTCGGCGTCCCATTGGAGGACGTCACGCGCGCATCCGCACAACATTCACATCATTGGCTTTTTCACAATGCAACGGGGAACGAACCTGTAACGGACAATGATACGATTGGTGGATACGTTCTCAACAAAGCATCCAACATCGCTACCAGACAACACTTATCAACATTGGTGCAAAAAGCGGAGCAGACACATCTCGTGTTTGCCACCGGTCACGGTCATACGCAAGTAGTGAATGAGGTCCTAGATTTGAACAAATAATGTATTCAATAAAAAAGAATTTCCTAAACAGAGGTTTCGTCAATCATGGCTTATTGAACAGCATCAACGTGTCAGGTAGAGTGTACGCACCGGTTTTTTCGTATGTCTCAGCCCCAATTCAGAACCCCCCGCGGCACGAACGATGTTCTTCCTGAAGACCACCAATATTTTACGTACATCAAGAAAGCCGTTCGCCATCGTTGTCGCCAAGCAGGCTATAAGCGAATCGACCCGCCGATGTTTGAAAATAAGGCGATTTTTGAGCGCGGCATCGGCAGCCATACCGACATCGTCGAGAAGGAACTCTTCAATGTCGTGGGAAAGGATCCCGAAGATAAATTGGCACTCCGCCCAGAGTTCACGGCAGGCATTGCTCGCGCATACATCGAACACGGCATGCAACAACTGCCGCAGCCGGTGGAACTCTACGCGATCGGCCAGTGTTTCCGGTACGACCGTCCGCAGAAAGGACGCTTCCGCCAGTTCCACCAGTTCGACCTCGAAGTCATCGGCCTCAAGGACGCATCGCTCGACGCGCAGCTCATTCACGTCGCCTCGAAGATCTTCGAAGATTTGCGCATTTTGCAGCGCTTGAAGCTGCAGGTGAATAACATCGGGACGTCCGAAAACCGCAAGACGTTTGCAGCCGCCCTCAAGGATTACTTCGTCGGTAAGGAGCGCAGCCTTCCGGAATTAGATCGTACGCGTCTCCAAACGAACCCTTGGCGCCTCCTCGACAGCAAAGAAGAAGACACGCAGATCCTGCTCAAGAACGCACCGACACTCGAACAGTTCGTGGATAAAGAATCGCGCGCGTACCACGAAACGCTCCTCGGATATCTGGAAGCACTCAGCATTCCGTACACGCTCAATCCTCGCCTCGTTCGCGGTCTCGATTACTACACGCAAACCGTCTTCGAGTTCTGGGATGAATCAACGGGCGCGCAGAACGCCGTTGGTGGAGGTGGACGCTATGACGGACTCATGGAACTGCTCGGTGGAAAGCCGACTCCAGGCGTCGGATTTGCCGGTGGCATCGAACGCATGGTCTGGCATATGAAGGAGTCAGGCGTGAAACCGCCAGACAAGGATCAAGTCGACGTGTTCGTCGCACAGCTCGGCCCTGAAGCGAAGAAGGAATGTCTACAACTCATCGTCGCTCTGCGCGACATGGGTGTGCACACGCTCGGCGCTCTCGGTGAAGCAAGCCTCAAGAGCCAAATGCGTTTAGCCGACAAGTTCCAAGCTCGCTACACGTTGCTCCTCGGCAAGATGGAGGTGAAAGAAGGCACGATCATTCTGCGCGACATGAAGGCAGGGAAGCAGAAGCAGATGTCCTTCAAGAACATTCTCCCGACGATGAAGAAACTGCTGGGTGATGAGAACCTCGATACGTATTCGATCACAGACAAACTGGGACAGTTCAGGTCGGCGGAGTAAGAAGCCCTGCGGGCCATTTTGAAACCCCTCTCTCTAACTCTCTCCCCATGGGAGAGAGGACTGTTTCGCTATAGAGCCTGGAGTATTCGTGACGGCGAAGCCGTCTCAACAACCGTTGCGAGTCGCGAATGCGGCGAGCGACGGACGTCCGAACTGAGGCTTTGCCGAAAGTGAGGACTCCGCAAAGGAGGTGGCCCGTGGAGGAACCTTGGGTCCTCCACGAATTGCTTAGATATCCAGATTCTTCACGCCCTTCGCGTGAGTCTGAATAAACTTGCGGCGTGGTGCGACTTCCGAGCCCATGAGCGTCGTGAAGGTGGCATTCGCACGTTCAGCATCATCCAATGTGACCTGGAGAAGCGTGCGTGACTGAGGATCCATCGTCGTGTCGAAGAGCTGATCGGCGTTCATTTCACCAAGACCCTTGTAGCGTTGGATTGAGACCTTCATTTTCCGCGGAGGAGCTGCGGCTCCTTTCTTTGACTTCTTCGTGAGATCATCGTTCTCATCTTTCTCGCCTGCAGCTTCTTCGTCTCCTGCATCAGTTTCCTGCAAATCCTCGCCTGAAATCCCCCACTCTTTGAGCGTGGCTTCCTTCTCCGCATCGTTGAAAGCGTATCGCGCATCCTTGCCCTTCGAAATCTTGTAGAGCGGCGGCTGTGCGATGTAGAGGAATCCGCTCTCGATAATTTCCGGGAAGTAACGGTAGAAGAGTGTCAGAAGAAGCGTGCGAATGTGCGCGCCGTCGACGTCAGCGTCTGTCATGAGGATGACGCGGTGATAGCGAAGCTTCGACATGTCTTTCACGTCACCAATACCCACGCCGAGCGCAATAATGAGTGCTTTTACTTCGTTATTGGCAAGCATGCGATCTAAACGAGCCTGTTCGACGTTCAAGATCTTTCCCTTGAGCGGAAGAATTGCCTGGAACTTCTTCTCACGGCCCTGCTTGGCGGAACCACCAGCGGAGTCACCCTCGACGATGAAGAGTTCGCTCTCGGCGGGATCGCGGCTCTGACAGTCGGCGAGCTTGCCCGGAAGGGTCATGCCTTCGAGTGCGCCCTTGCGAATCACGCTGTCGCGAGCTGCGCGAGCAGCCAAACGAGCGCGAGCGGCGAGAATGCACTTTGAGACCATTTCCTTTGCTTCACCGGGATGCTCTTCCATGTATTCCTGCAATTTCTCGTTCACGACCGTTTCAACGGCCGTCTTCATTTCAGCGTTGCCGAGTTTGCCTTTGGTCTGACCTTCGAACTGCGCTTCAGCCAAGCGAACGGAGAGCACGGCAGTGAGACCTTCGCGAACGTCATCTGCCGTGAGGTTCTCGTCTTTCTCTTTTAAAAGTTCGTACTTGCGCGCATAGGCGTTGATCGTGCGCGTAAGTGCGGCCTTGAAACCTGTGAGGTGATGTCCTCCCTCCGTCGTGTGCACGTGGTTGGCGAACGTCATGACGTTCTCCTGGAACGACTGCGTGTACTGCATCGCGAGCTCCACGTGGCCTTCCGGCATGTCCTTCTCGAAGTAGATGGGCTCGCCGATGCGATCCTGGCCCTCGTTGATGAAATCCACGTACGCTCTGATGCCGCCCTCAAACGAGAAGCGGTAGAGACGCGGATGGACGAGATCGGCTTCGGGGCGCTCTTTTCTCGCGTCCAACACGGCGATCGTGAGGCCACGAGAAAGATAGGCGTACTGACGGAACCGGTTGAGGAGCGTATCCAAACTGAATTCGAGCGTGTCGAAAATTTCTTTGTCCGGCTGGAACGTGATGATCGTTCCGCGCTTGTCGCTCTTGCCCATTTTTTTCACGTCAGCGACAGGCTTGCCGCGCTTATATTCCTGCACGTGCATGGCTCCATCGCGATGAACCTCAGCCTTCATCCACGAGCTGAGCGCGTTGACGACGGAGGAACCCACGCCGTGAAGACCACTCGACACTTTATAGCCGCTTCCTTCTCCACCGAACTTACCACCGGCGTGGAGCGTCGTGAGCACGACTTCGAGTGCCGACTTCTTCGCCGTCGGGTGCATGTCGACAGGAATACCGCGACCGTTGTCTTCGACCATCACGGATCCGTCATTTTGAAGTGTGACGGTGATGAGGTTCGCATGACCGGCCATCGCCTCGTCGACGGAGTTGTCGACGATTTCCTTCACCAAGTGATGAAGCCCTCGCACGTCGGTCGAACCGATGTACATGCCTGGACGTTTTCTGACCGGTTCGAGTCCTTCGAGGACCTGAATTTGCGCTGCGGAATACTTTTGCTTGTCTGCCATAGGTAGAGGCATTCTAGTGAAGCTTTAGCGATTTTTCACCTCAAACCCTCTAATAAATGCACAGAAGTGTTTGACAGAACACAACGATATTTTATTGATGCCTATTCGGAAATTTTTACCTCTGGATCTGTTTTCTTTTTTCTACAGCCGCGCGAAAATCCAGTACATCTTGAATATGAGCACGAGTCTCTGGATCCGTGGAATTGGAGGCTGCAAAACGCAAATCCGCAAGAGATGAGTGTGCAATTTGATGCGCAACGCTCGCTGCTCGTGCCAGCTCTCTTGTGTACTCACGATCGTCTGAATCGAGAGAGACCATATTACACAGACGAGATACAAAAAGAGTCCGCATGCGGACTCTGGATCACATGTTCGAATAAAACTTCTTCTTCCGGTTCACCACGCGGTACTGCTCACGCATCAGAGCGCGCTTGCGTTGCAAGCGGCGGCTCGTCTTTCGTGTGTGCACTTTGCGCTCGCGAATGAGCTTCACAATCCCGAACTTCTGCGATTGCTGCTTGAACCGCTGTTGAAGGCGGTCGTTGCTTTCATCGGGCCGTTTGTGGGCGTGGATCGCCATAGAGTGCGGGGATTCTACGGATGCGCAGAGGTCGGCGCAAGCGAAAAAACGGGTCAGAGACGAAGAATGGCTGCGATTTCTACGCCATTTGGCATGTGGCCATCGGCAATGCGAACAACTCTGCCACGATGAGCAAGGACATCCGCTTCGAGCAATTCATTCACCGTTCCGTCTGGAAGGAGGAGTACTTCAACTTTTCCGGCTCTCGCACGTTCCGCAATTTGACTCTCTTCCGTCGATGTTTTGCCTGTTCCTTGAAGATTCCCGAACTGTTCGAGGAAGCGTTCATTCTGTGTAAGAAGGTGCTTTTTCACGATCTCATCCGCACGCGTCTTGAGATCCTCGCCGTTCAATTGATCAGGGCTTCCTTGAATGTAGTCATCGAGAAGCTTTCCAGACGAATCAAACTTCTTAAACATGCCGTAGAGCTCGGTGACGCCGGCAAAGACCAACGGATCGTGTTGTTCATGGAGAAGCGCATGAAGGCTCTGCGCGAGTGAATGCACGTACTGGTCTTCTTCTTTTTCAACCAAATCACTCACGCCGCCGGAACCGTGAAATGCAGCTGTTCCGCTGCCGCTCGAATGGAACTGTAACGACTGTTCTGAGCGCTCCATCCCCTTCCATGCATCAGCCATGCTGACCGGCATGCCTTCGACGGCACGGGGGAGAACTTTGTCGCCCGTTATTTCCAGAAGTTGTGCGCGATTTTTGCTGACGGCGAGAATGAAGTAGTGCATAAGAAGGAAGGAATTATTGGCGGAGGAGTTCGAGCGCTTTCTCCATCTGGTTATCACCCGCATCCGATTGCGTCACGACGAAGTCTGGCACGACGCCGACTTCATTGATTGGATTGCCCAGAGGCGTCAGCCATTCAGCGATCGTGTATTTGAGACTTGCGCCGTTCGGGAAATCAAACATCGATTGAACGGTCCCTTTACCGAATGTCTTTGTGCCGATGATCGTCGCACGACCGTAATCTTGCAGAGCGCCGGCGGCGATTTCCGCGGCACTCGCCGACCACTCGTTCACGAGCACAATGACAGGAAGATCGTCCGGCACTGTAGGCGTAAAGCGAGTGTACGCACGATCAACCGACGATCGATATTCGGTTTGGAGATAAAGGCTGCGCTCAGGCAAAAAATCACTGAGCATCTGCTCTGCAGATTCGAGATATCCGCCTGGATTGTCGCGGAGGTCAATGATGATGCCCACCGGATCCTCGGCAAGAATTTCATCAATGTTCTCATCGAACCCATTGGCGATGTGAGCTCCAAACTGCGTGACATCGATCACCGCGACGTCGTTGCGGTACGAAATTTCCAGATCGGGAATATCGATGAGCGCGCGCGTAATGGTGAAGCTCAGCTGTCCACCCTTGCGAAGCACTTTCAGTTTCACGGGCGTTCCTTCGGGACCTCGAACCAGACGAACAGCCTCGTCGAATTCGAGTGTTTTGAAGAGAGTCCCATCCGCACTGAGAATGATATCGCCCGCTTGGAGCCCTGCCGCTTCCGCCGGAGTGTTTGGAAGCACAGCCGTAATCAGGACTTCCTTATTCTTGCCCATGTCGACGTGGACGCCGATGCCGGCGACGACGCCTGCAAGGCGATCTTTGAATTCCTTCGCTTCGACGGGTTCCATGAGCATCGTATATGGATCGCCGATGCTCTCGACGAATTCCATCGCCGTCGCGCCGCTCGCGTTGCGCAGCTTCTCCGGATACAAGTAATTGCGATCGAGCAATTGCTTCACTTGATTGCGGAACGACTTGCTCGCGAGATCAACGACGGAATCATTCTCTTTCTTCTGAATGGTGCGAATAGTTCTCGTCTTCGCCGGTTTCGCATCAGATGCAACGCGTGTGAGGAGCGTCACTGCATCTCTACCGGTGAGCACCGTCTTCACTCCGAACGTGACTGTTCGAAGCGGACGCATCCATCCATAGGTCAACGCAAGGTGCACGACGGCATCCATGGCGGTGCCGGACTGCACGTCACGATATCTCCCTTTCATTTCAATCTCCTTGTCCCATGAATGCAATTTTGCAATCACCTGCAACGCTTCGCCTCGCGTGATGGATTTTGTGAGGTCCGCATTTTTGCCGAAGATGGAGAGGAGACCTTTGCTGTCTGCAACTTGAACATACGCCCTCCACTCCTTTGGATACGTGTCGTACGCTTTCGACACGTTCTTCATGTCGACCGATAGCCCGAGTGTGATGATGCTTGCTCGAATAAACACTCCACGAGAAACGGCGGCTGAACCCTTCACGCCGAGTGCTTCGGAAATAGTGCTCGCAGCGGCAAGCGACGCAGTTGGGAATGCGAAAGAAGCGATGAGAACCAGTGAAACGATTCGACGTTTAAAATGCATGGGACCCGATTCTACGTGGTCACGCTCGCGCCGTACAGTAAAGGTCAAGCGACGTTCGCCGCTGGGACTGGCCCACTCTGCAACTGTCCGCGCTCTTGCATGTTCTCGGTACGAAGGAAGAGCGTTGTGAGGACCCAGAACCCGCCGACGACGTAAAACATCGACGGAATGAGGAGAAGCGGTACACGGTCGAGGAAGGCCGGAGCGTTCGCTCCAATCAGTTCGCCAAGCGTGTCGGGATTGCCGGGGAGAATTTCGGGGAGCGTCACGAGCACATTGAAGAGCGCATGAAGCACAATGGCGAGAATCATTCCCGTCGTGAGCATGTTCAGGCGGAAGATCGATTCTTCCGGAACACGGAGAAGATTGTGGATCCAGCGAGTGAGACGATAGGCGTGACCCTGCTTATGACGTTCTTGGAGGTAGGGACCGGCAAAGAGCGCGAGTCCGAGGAAGTAGCCCATGACGCCCGTCGAAAACACGTGGACCATCGTCGTGAGCACCGATCGGCCGAGCACATTGCCAAGGAAGCTTCCCATGTCTGGAGCGGAACCATGGAGCAGATAATCTCGGACGAACGCAGTGAAGTAGACGGGATTCACGACGTTCTCCGCGAACGCGAAGCCGATGGCAGCGACAATCGAGAGTTGCATCGCATCGTCAATGCTGTGCAAAAACGGGCGCGCACTGCGCGTGAGAACCCAGTACTTGCTCACTTCTTCGAGGAGAGCGACAAATCCAAAGGTGAGGAGAGCCGTCGCAAACGTCATCTGCACTCCTGATTCAAGCGGAGCGTAGTCGGTGAGAAATTCCTGCGTTGTGCGATGGAAACTTTCCGGCGTGACGGTAAAGAGGAAGAAGTGCAGTTCGGTTCCGCGCCGCGCGAGTGCGTCATAGAAGAGAATCGGAGCGGTCGCGAGCATGCCCGCAGCAAACACGAGGAGCACGTTCGCGGGGCGTTCCGCGTGATACTTCAAAAAGAGGAATACCCACGCCACAGCGGGAATGAGAGCAATGATCGCCGCGATGAGTCGTATCAGCTGCTCTTCTCCCGTCTGTTGCCCGATGACACGCAGCGCGATCCAGAAGAGGAAAGTCGTGAGCACCGTCGCCTTCGTCATCACTTCCCACGGACCAAAGAGCGACCTCCACACAACGACAATCATCACAATAAGCGCCGCCATGAGGAATGGACTCGGAGCACCATCGAAGACCGACTGTCCGATCCAAATGAGAGCGAATGAGAGAAGCGTTCCGAGCGCACACGCAAAGAAGAGGTGTGTTGACTGGTGACGCATGCGGTGAACCAGGTCGACGCACGCAACCGTCGCAACCGCGAGGAGGATCGCGATCGTTGGGCCGACAGCCAAATTCAAGTCCAGGGGCATCAAAGTATTGTACCATTTTTTGGGTAAAAACGCCACCTCTTCCTGCCACCACAGACAGAGAGAAATTGAGTCAAACTAGCCCTGCGCTACACTTCGTGGGCATGCAATTTTTCGACCGCCTCCTCCCACGCCAGCACCAGCTCCCGCTGCTGTTTCTTATTCTCCTGTCGTACCTCACGGTCGTGCACGGATTTTGGAACCCGACGGCGCTCTTCTGGGATGAGAACTACCACATCGCCAGTGCACAGAAGTACATGAATGGCGTGTTCTTCATGGAGCCGCATCCCCCACTCGGCAAAATGCTCATCGCCGCAGGCGAAGTGCTGCTCGATCAAAATCCCGCAGACGATCAGTTCATTGGCACGGACTACGCAACGAATCCTCCAGAGGGATTTTCGTTCCTTGGCTATCGCTTGTTCCCCGTGCTCTTCGCATGGTTCATGGTCCCGATCCTCTACGGCATTTTCATGCTCCTCACGGGGAGACCCTTGTGGGCGATGCTCTTAACGCTCCTCCCAACACTCGATAATGCGCTTCTCGTGCACGCACGCAGCGCAATGCTCGACTCGATCATGCTCTTCTTCTGCATGCTCGTGATTCTCGCGTTCCTCGCGCTGATACGAAAACATTCGCGGGACACGACGACGCTGCTGAGCGTGCTCTTTGGCGTGGCGTTTGCATGCGCACTTGCAACGAAAGCATTCGCACTCCTCTTTGTCCTTCTTGTTCCTCTCATTGGATGGAAACTCTGGAAGGATCGTTCGACGCTCATTCGCGTCTCGCTTTTCGCCGGAATTCCGTTCCTCGTCGTGTTCGGAGGCATCTGGTACGCACACTTCGCACTCGGACAGGTGGTGATTCCCGCACTTCCGGATGACGGCTACTACCAATCATCGGACGCCGGCAAAGCGATCGTTGATGCAGGGCGCACGGCCTCACCTCTCGCCTTTCCCGTTCTCCTTCGAGATGCATTCGCGTTCGTACCTCATTATGAAAAGGGCGTGCCGAGTCTCGACCTCTGTAAAGACGATGAAAATGGCGGGCCATGGTTCTTGTGGCCGATCGGTGCACGCTCCATCACGTACCGTTGGGAAACGGCCGACAGTTACGCATACCGCTATCTGACACTCGTTGTGAATCCCGTTGCCTGGGGAGCGGCTCTGCTCGCACTCATTGTGGGTATCGTCCTCTTCTTCGGACCGTTCCTCATGAATATCACGGAGAAACAGACATTGCGCTTCGAACTCGGAACGTTCCTTCTTCTCTATGCGTGTTACATGGCTGCAATCAGCCAGATCGATCGCGTGATGTACTTGTATCACTACTTCTTGCCATTGCTCTTTACCTTCATGCTCATCGGCATCGTCACCGTCATGGTCGATCGCATAGGCCCCCTGAAACTGACGGAAGAACGCAAGACACTCGGTCTCCTCGGACTCGCGGTGCTCACGTTCGTGAGTTTTCAAATCTACCGCCCCTTCACGTATTACGAGCCAATCACGGATGACGCCGTGACGCGCAGAGCAATCATCGATCTGTGGGACATGCACTGTGTTGAATGCGACGCGCCGCATCCGCTTGCGATACCGACAAAATCTTAAACGTGGCGTTTGAGCATCATGACTTCTCTCATCATGCGCTTGATCGCTCTGCCGGATGCGCCTGTTGGAGCTCCTGAACGACGCGGGTGATGCGGAACCGCAACTTGCTTCCATCCGATCTTCGCACGCTTGAGCCGGAGGAATAATTCGGCATTGAAGAGTTTTTCGATTCCGTGCTCCGGTCGAATCGTTTGCCAGATATCGCGACGAAATACCTTGAGCCCGCAGTTCACATCGCGGATCCACATGCCGAACACCAACAAATTGAAGAGCGCGAGAACTTTTCCGTACACGACGCGCGGCAATGGATCGGCGCGCTTCCTCCGTCGCCCTGCAACGAATGCGTACTCTCCCAAATGCGGAAGCAAGAGCGAGATGTCCGCGATTTTGAATTGTCCGTCACTGTCCATGAACGAAATCCATTCGCCAGAAGCAGCGTCGCACCCCGACCGAACGGCCATGCCGTACCCCGCATTTTCTCGATGTCGAACGACGCGAAGATTCGAAAATTCTGCAGAAAGTTCGCCAAGCAGCACCGGCGTTGCATCAGACGAACCGTCATCGACGGCGACCACTTCCACGGCAAAGGGCTGCGCTTTTCCCCACATCATCACTTCCTCGACCGTGGCGCGCACGTTCGACTCTTCGTTGAAACAGGGCAGGACGATCGAGAGCTGCACGGTGCCTATGATACTCAGAGATGATCGCAAGGCCATGCCAAGTGTGGCTTACCTAAGGGAAAGAATATTTGACAAACACATCGTATAATTATAGAATGTTACTAATTCTTGACTTTAGACGCTTAAAAGTTACACTTTGAACCCTTATGTCATCTTCACTTCAC
>CAZBSN010000009.1:0-15991 GCA_964494435.1 uncultured Candidatus Peribacteria bacterium
CGCGCTGCTGAGCGCCGTTCGTGTCCTGGAATTCATCGACGAGCAGATACTGGTAGCGCTCCTGGAGCCCTGCCAGAAGCCAATCTTCCTCCTGGAGCGCAGCGATGACATAGAGGATCATGTCGTCGTAGTCGTAGCGCCCCGTCCTCTTCAGATTTTCCTGGTAACGAACGAACACCTCCGTAAGCTCTCGAAACTTCCGTGCCTTGAGAAGGTTTTCTGCGTGAGCCTTGGTCCCCTCTTTGCTCTTTCCCGCCATCTGTTCCTCAAATGCATCGGCAACCTCCGAAAGACGCTTGGGATCGCTCACACCTTCCCGCTTCAGCTCCGTCACGCGCGAGAGAATGTCATCGGTCCGATCGTATGGAGATTTCGGATTCACGAGCGCCATGTCCGGAAGCATTTCATCGAGGATCGAGTTGATCGTGCGATAGCGTTCGACGTCGCTGATCTGGTGTGCGGAAGACCATCGCTCAAACACTGTGGGATGAGACGCGATAATCGAGTTACAGAATCCGTGGATCGTCTCAATCGTGATGCGATACGCATCCGGTCCAATCATCATCCGCAAACGATCGCGCATCGCGGTTGCTCCGCTATTGCTGAATGTGAGACAGAGTATGTTCGACGGACTCACCTGCTGCTTCTTCAGAATGTTCGCCACACGAACTGCCAAGACTTGGGTCTTACCAGTCCCCGGACCTGCGACGACCATCACCGGTCCCTCAATCGTGTCGACGGCCTGCTTCTGCGCCTCGTTCAAACGTGCATACTCCACGGCAAAACCACTCGCAGCCTTCGACTTAACCTCCACAAGCCGCTGGGTAACGCGCTCTGCGAGATCCTTTGGGACCATTTTGGACGCCTTTTTGGAGGGCATAGCTGCATAGTAGCTTGCGAGGACCGAGTACGGGAGTAGCATCGTTCCCTTCCGTTGGAAGCCAAGCTCGCGCTGTCACACGTCATCAAACAGCGCATATGGGCTTGTACACCAACGGGAGGATTTTTAGTTGAAAAAAGAATCCTCCCCGGTACTATCGCGGCCTTCCTGCGCTTTGTAGGAAAGAATCACATCGCGTGTGCAGACCGGGTGACAACACGGACCCACACGCGACCTCCCATTGGGACCGGACATTCAGGCTATTGCCGCTCCTCTGAATGTTCACCCAATGGGAGTGTTATAGAAAAGGAACTCCTTCGGAAAGAATTCAAACCCCTCACCCTCCCTGCGGGGAACCCCTCTCTCTAACTCTCTCCCTATGTGAGAGAGGATTCGCCGTGCGTTTAGTAAACACCGGTCTTGCCTCTCCCTGTGGGAGAGGCCGGTCGTCGCGACCGGGTGGGGGTTCAAAAACCGCCCTGAGCTTGTCGAAGGGCGGCTGTCCGAAGCGCGGGTCTCCCGCGCTGCAGGACTCCGCAAAGGAGGGGGTACATGGGGGAACCTTGGGTCCCTCATGAATTATTTCTCGTCGTCGTCCTTCTCAAACGCGCAATGATCACACTTCAAGATGGCGCGGCCGTCCTTCATCAAAGGATTAAGCATCCCCTTCTTACACTTCGTGCAGATGAAGCTCTGGGCGAATGATGGAACCGGAGAGAAGCCGACGCGCTTTGGCGGAAGGCCATGCTCGCGGATCGTGAGTGAGCGGGGGTGATCGCGCATCTTCTGCAAGACCTTCGCTTCGATTTGGCGAATGCGTTCGCGCGTGACGCCGAATTCCTGACCCACTTCTTCGAGTGTGTGTCCGATGCCGTCGGCAAGACCGAAGCGCATTTCGATGATCTTCCTCTCGCGTGGCGTGAGGAATTCGAGCATCGCGTGGACGTTCTCCTTCTTGAGCTGGCGATTGGTGGCTTCGAATGGATTGATCGCCTCTTCGTCCTCGATGAAGTCTCCAAGTTTGCTGTCTTCCTCGGAGCCAACCGGTGCTTCAAGCGAGACGATATCCTGGCTGATCTTCTGGATGTGCTGCACTTTCTTGATGTCCATCTCCATTTCGACGGCGAGTTCTTCGAGCGTCGGTTCGCGGCCGAGTTCCTGCACCAACCGACGCTGCGTGTGCGTCAGCTTGTTGATCGTTTCGACCATGTGCACCGGGATGCGAATGGTGCGAGCTTGGTCGGCAATGGCGCGCGTGATCGCTTGGCGAATCCACCACGTTGCGTACGTGGAGAACTTGAATCCTCGCTCTGGGTCGAATTTCTCGACGGCGCGGAAGAGACCGATGTTTCCTTCTTGGATCAAATCGAGGAACGAGAGTCCGCGTCCGATGTACTTCTTCGCGATCGACACGACCAAACGCAGGTTGGCTTCTGCAAGCTGCTGCTTGGCGGAGGCGTCGCCCTTGCGAATGCGGCGTGCGAGTTCGACTTCCTTCTTTGCGTCGATGAGCGGCACGCGTCCGATCTCCGAGAGATACATGCGGACGGAGTCGTTCGAGATTTCGAGAAGATCCACTTCGCGCTCTTTGCGCTTCTTTTTCTTCTCTTCATCCTCCTTCGGACTTGAGGCAATACCGGCCGTCGCGACCATCTGCATGACGTCGCTGTCATCGTCCTCATCGAGCTTTGTCGCTGTGCTCTCCGTTTCTTCGGCCTCATCCCCTTCTGCCTCATCCCCTTCTGCCACTTCGGGAGTTTCCGTCACAATCTCCGCCAAATCCTGGACCGGGGCTTGTGTCTTTCCCTTCTTTTCCCAGATGAGCGCGTCCTTCACGTCGATGATCTCGATGCCGAGATCCATGAAGAGCATGTAGACCTCGTCGAGCAAATCGACGTCGTCTTCCGCGTTCGGCAAAGCGGCAATAATCTCTTGGTGGGTGACGTAACGTTGTTCGCGGCCCTTCTTCACGAGGTGAGTGATTCCGTCGGGAAATTTCTTCAGATCTGCGTCCGTGGGCTGCGCGATGAACTTACGTGGATGTGAGGCCATAAAGAATGCATGCAGTCAAAAACTGCGGGTAGCGGTAGTCTAATGGAAGGTATGGACGAGCAAAAGGGCAATATCTTTCATAATTCACTCACTTTCGAGGTCAAAACTTTCTCTTCGTGAGGGCAAAATCTTCACCCCGCCATCTTCGCAAGTTTGAGGATCTGCTGGTACTGCGTCCGAAGCATCTCTTCTTCCGCGACTTTTCCGCCTTTCTTCGCGGCAAGCATCTCCTTCGTGATGTCCTGGAGCTTGTGACGAAGTGCTTCCCTATTCGCATGCTGGCAGTTGCGACGAATTTCGCGCGCGGCGATGGAATCGTTCCAATCGGCGAAACCGTTCTCTTCACAATAGAGCAGAAGAATGCGCACATGTTCCTGCACGTCCGCAGGCATCTCCAACTTCTCCGCGCTCACACCTTCGGGCGCGTTTTGAAGAATCGTATGGATCTGGGCGGCAAATCCGTCGTCGGGAGGGATGAGTTCCGCAAGGAGTGAACGCTGTCCTGGGTAGAGAAGCAGCAACCCCAGCGCAACTTCTTCGGGAGAGTAGGGATCTCCGGTAATGGACGGAGCCGCGACAGCATGCGCCTGCTTGCTTTGCGCAAGGGATGTAAATGATTGCAGGTCTTCCTGCATTGCCGTAACGGTTGTCGAGAGAGCGGCAGCTGCGCGCTCCACCCACAGCGAGCGTTCCGTTGCGGATGGAAGCGCGTCGAGCAGCGGGAGGAGTCTCGCCAATGCTTCACGACGTGCTTGCGGCGTCGAGAGGTCTGAGACAGCGAGCGCATCGACCGTCAGTTGCAGATATGGCTTTGGATCTGCAAGGAGGGTCTTGAGCATGTCGGGTGATTCAAGAGCGGCGTCGGCCGGATCTTTCTGACCAAGAACGACCGCCTCAACAATGAGCTCTTGGCGACTCAAAATCGGGAACGATCGCTCCGCAGCGGCTTGTCCGGCTGCATCACTGTCGAGGCAGAGCACGACTGTTTCGACGTAGCGCTTGAGGAGCTTCGCATGTTCTTCGGTGAGAGCCGTACCGCACGTCGCGACAACGTTCGTCATACCGACGCGGTGACATGCGAGAACGTCGAAGTACCCTTCGACAACGATCACGCGCTTCGTCTCGCGCATTGTGGCCATCGCAAGATCAAGCCCAAAAAGCACCGTCGATTTTCGGTAGAGCGGACTCTCCGCACCATTGAGATATTTCGCATCATCATCGACAAGTGTGCGCCCGCCAAAGCCAATGACTCTCCCCTGCCCGTCACGGATGGGAAACATGAGACGGTTGCGGAAGCGATCGTACGGCCGCTCACTCTGCAGATCTTTCTGAATCGCGAGTCCAGAGAGCACAATTTCGTTTCGGCTGAATCCTGCCTTGAGAAGATGGTCGTACGTATCCGTAAAACCGACGGGAGCGAGTCCGAGTCCAAAGGTCTTAATTTCGCTCCGCGTCACTCCCCTCTTTTCGAGATATCCCTGCGTGGGCATTGACGATCCGAGGAGTGCTTGGAAATGCGCGTTCGCCGCATCGAGACATTCGCGCAGTCGATCTTTTTCATCCTTGGATGGACCCCCGCGCGGCGCCTCGGGAAGCGTGACGCCAGCCTTCTCTGCAAGATCTCGGAGTGCTTGAGGAAATTCCACATGCTCGACGAGTTGGTAGAACGAAAAGATGTCACCTCCTTTCTGACACGGGAAGCAGTAGCAAATTCCTTTATCGGGAGAAACGAGAAAGCTCGGTCGCGTGTCGTTGTGGAATGGGCAGAGCCCGACGAAGTTTTTGCCCTTCTTCGTCAGCTGCGTGTACTGCCGGACAAGCTCCTCGATCGGAAGCCTCGCTTTGATTTCGGCAACGTGGTCCATGGGGAGGAATCGTAGCCGTTTTTCGGGACGATTTCACGGAGGACTTTTTTGCTCTTGCCAGGGAGGCATTGACTAAATTACAGAATCGACTTATAAAGTAACCATGAATTTCACTGGACCAAAACTGGAGGAAAGCGACATTACGGTTCAATTTGGAGCGGAACCACGCGCACAGCATCCTGCTGAAACACGCCACCTCTCCCCGACCGCACTTGAAGGGTTCATGGCCGCAGTGCGATCGATCTACGTTACCGAGGCGAACCGCGCTCCGACGCTCCTTCGTGATATTGCACCAAGAACAATTAATCTTTTTAGAATCGGGAAACACGACAAGGATGAGGGCAGGCTAGTATTCCCTGGCAATGCCTTGAAAAACACCCGGGATGGGAAAGTGGTTCTTTTTCATGGAGTGAGTCTCAACGAACCGGAGGCGCTGGGCCTGCAGTTCGACGATCAATGCACAATGGCAGAGAGGATGATCATGACGACAGCACATGGTTGCCGCAATATCCTCACGCGACATGCTGTGCACTCATTCAACAAAGGACCGGTTGATGCAATTAATGCTGCGTTTGACAATCACTACTACCCGAATGTCCTCGAAGCCCGCGTACACGATGTGAGGCCCGAACGAACCCATGCAACAACCGGCCTCAATTCTCCCGTAGAGTGGGGAATAATCGAGTATTCGCAAAATGCGCGTATTGCGCTCGATTACTGTGCTGAGACCGCGATTCAGGACGCCACGACAGAAGAGTTATGGCAGATCGTCAGTAACCTGACGGAGAAAGCCCACAGCGAAAACCGATTCCCCGTGCAGCAGGAAGTACAAGCTGAGATGCGAAACGTGCTACAGGAACGTGCTGATCTCGTCTTCACGTCCCCAGCATTCAAACCAATCACTCAGGGAAAACATACGATCGTATTTGAGTGTGGTGGACCTGACGGCAAGAAGCGAGTCACGTGGCTGTCCTTCACTGCAGTAAAAAATTCTGATGGAGGATTTCGACTAGCCGACCAAAAAGTGATCGTCGACCCTACTGCTTTCAGGACCTATGATAATTTCAAGAACAACGTCGATTACGAATTTTTTGATGCGAAGGGGGGACAATTGAATGAATTCGCATGTCAAAATTCATCGGGAAGGTCCACGACGACATTTGAGGGACAAGCAAAAAGTTTCTGTGAAGCAGGAGGACCTCCTGCGGTCGCCTTCATGAAAAAAGTCTCACGCATACGCCTCAATATGGGAAATATCGGAGTATTCGATCTGCCAAGAGTTCAGCAAAAGTGACTTACGACTGCTGAATCATGATCCTCGGAATGTTGTTTTTGAGAATCCCCTCTTTCGCGAGTCCCCTACCAATACAATGCCCTTCTCGGAGAAGCAGCATGTCGCCTCGAAGACCTGCATCGCAGGTCGTATCCTTCCCCGCGAGGATGTCCGCAAGTTGTGCGTCGTTGAGTGTTAGGGTGCCCTTCGTCGCTTCGTGGCCACGGAGCGTTGCGATTTCATGAGCAAGACGGATGCGACCGTCTTTCAGAAGCTTCGCGAACGGTAGGCCGACGGAGAAGTTTTGCATGGGGAGATCGAAACGCGCGACGTCGAGCGGCACGAGCATCACGTTCTCACCAAGTTGCAGCAGTGTCTCACCGTCTCTGAGGATCGGCGTGCCGTAGAGTTCCGTCAGAAGTTCCATCGCCTCTCGGATGCGTCGAGACGGAAGGGGTTCTTCTTGGAACGGCACTCGCTTCATCTCTTCAGGATCTTTCGTCGTTGCACGCTTCTCCAAAATCGCAGAGAAGAAGCCCTCGGTATCAAGTGTCTGCGGCCAGAGACGAAGGAGCGGGAGAGGTGGCGACGTGTATCCCTTCTCTTTCGCGAGCCACTCTTGGACGCGGTGTGAATCTGCAATCGGTTGTTTCGTCCACTCCCCTTCCGGCGGCACGACCGCGATGCGATCACCAAAGAGTTGAAGCATTTGGAGGATAATTCCCTCGTTCTCCTCCGGCGTCAGTGTGCAGGTGCTGTAGACAATGCGTCCGCCGACTTTGCACGCGTGAATCGCGGCTTCCAGCAGTTGATACTGAAGCCTCGCCATTTTCTCAATGTTCTCCGCTCCACAGTAATCAAGGGCGTCGCTGTCTTTGCGGATCGTTCCCTGCGCGGTGCACGGCGCATCACAGAGTACGCGATCAAATCGCTCCGTCATGTGCTTGGCGTACCACTGTCCGACTTTCTTCGTGACGATTGCATTCGTCACTCCGAGTCGATGGATGTTGCTCTTGAGCGTCCACAATCTGTTCTCCTGCACATCGTTCGCCACAATCACGCCACGTGTCACTCCGAGCGGAGTCGAGGAGCCCCTCCCCTGCTGCGTTGCTGCAACCTGGGTCGTCTTACTCCCAGGAGCTGCGCTCATGTCGAGAATGGTTTCTCCTGGCTTCGCATCAAGTAATGCCGGTGGCAACATCGACGCCGCTTCCTGCATGTAGAAACACCCGACTTGATGGAGAAGATCGCGTCCAAGCGCGACACTCCTGTCTTCCCGATCAATGAAGAAGCCTTCTGCACACCATGGAACGGGTGCAAGTACCCATCCCTTAGTTTTCGCAGCGGAAAGAAAATCCTCTACGGACATCTTCAGCGTGTTCACTCGAACGCTCTTTCGGAGAGGCTTTTTAGACCACTCGTTCAGAACAGCAACATCGGTAAAAGCGGCGTAGCGCGAAAAAGGATGATCCATTGATAGAATTGTAGCGAATTGCCGATATCTTCACCGAAAAATTGATTTCTCCTGCAGACATGGCACCATGCGCGCCGCGATTACCTATTGTATGAGTTATCAGTATCACATTTCTGAATACGGCAGTGGAGGAGAGCGTCAGCTCGTCATTCCGGGCATAGCGTCAGATCCTTCAGATTGGGAAAAATTGGGCGAGGAGTTGGAGGGACAGGCAACACTCGTCGTGACTGATTATCCATGGCACCGCAAAACCGTCTGGGAACCCGACACAAGCAAGCGCGACAAAATGCATATGCAAGACATGGCTGTGATGTTTGGTGATGAAGGATGTACGAAAATCATCGCGCACTCCCGCGGAAATCTGATTTGTATAAACATGTTGAAAGAACTCGAATTGATGGATGAAGATCTTCCAACGCATGTGGCGATGATCGCTCCACCTGTCGTCCCGGTACAGGAGGCGATGAGACTGCAGATGTCTCGCCCTATGAGCAAACAGGCGTTTGTAGACCCTGTTCGCATGCTCCACGTGGGACTGGAGAATGAACTGGATGAGAAAGAATATGCGGAGCTTTTGGAACGACACAGAGACGCCTTTGGCTCACGCGCTTCTGAGTTGTTAAAGGTAGCCCTCGATCGAAGCATCAATCCCATGGAATATGTTCACGCATATGCCAAGCGCACAACGCCAACAACGATTATTGGAGGTGTAAACGATCCGTTGTGGAATAAGCAAAAACTCAGTGAAACATTGACTGGAAAAGAAAATATTGAGGTAATTGAACTACCGTCCGGACACTATCCTCACCGTACACATCCAGACCTGGTCGCTGCCGCACTTTCGAGCCATAATGCTTATCAGCTGTAGGAAATTCAAAATCTCGCCAAGTATTCTTGCCATGCCGAAAATCGGCTGTAGTTTACTCACGTGAATATCATGGAAAAATTGGCGAAAAGTGAAGTAGATGCCGGGCCACTCCTACCCGAACGCGAACTAACAAACGAGGCTGCTTATCTGAGGGCTGCAAAACGACAAACAGAAGCTAATGACACCGACCGCAAGCGCACACTCAAACGAATAAGGAGAAGAGTAGGGGCCCTTCTCTACATGTCGCACTGGGAATGCGTTTCCAATCCCGTCGCTACAACGTTGATATCGAATCTCGTTGCAGGCGCGAGAAGCAGATTGGAGGAAATTGCGAGCAGAAGATCTGATAATGCTTTACGTAAATACATTCTTAGGAACATCTTAGATGAAGAAGTTGGCAGTCTTCTTGCAAGAATGGAAGGGGGTCTTCACAAAGATAGAAAGCCTGAAATAGCGCCAACGGTAGAACGTACACCACGTCCGCACATACTCGCTTTAGTGTCGCACCTGCGAACGATAGGTACGTTGCCAGGGAAACCAAAAGAGATCCCAATTCCAAGGGACACGATTACACTACAAAGTTCACCAGCTTCCCCGGAACATACACCTCTTTCTTGACCGTCTGACCGTCGAGGAACTTCTTCACATTCTCCACGTTTTTTGCCGCAGTGAGGATATCTTCCTTCGGTGTGTCAGCTGCGAGGACAACGTCGCCACGGAGCTTACCATTCACCTGAATCGCGATCGTCATCGTGTCGGATACGAGTAAGGCAGGATCAAACTTCGGCCATTCTTGGTCGATGATAAATCCTTTCCCACCGAGTGCTTCCCAGAGTTCGTCTGAAAGATGTGGTGCGAGAGGTGCGAGCAAAGTGACATAGGTTTTCGCAACATCGTCCGACACGCCACCCTCAGCTTCGAGCGTGTTGAGGAATTCCATCAGCGCACTGATCGCTGTATTGAACTGAAGCTTCTCCATCGACTCCGTGACACGCTTGATCGCAGCATGCATTGCTTGTTCAATTTTTTTGTTCTCATTTTTGCTCTTCTGTAAGGGCTGAGTGAAAATTCGATGCACTCGTTGAACGAAGCGATCGATGCCCTTAATTCCCGTATCACTCCAGTCTCCACCATCGGTGAAGGGGCCCATGAACATGAGGTACATGCGGAACACGTCTGCACCGTGCTTCTCGACGAACGCATCGGGGCTCACGACGTTTCCTTTGCTCTTGCTCATCTTTACCCCCTGATTCGTGATGAGCCCTTGGTGCACCAATCTCTGGAAGGGCTCTTCGTGTGAGACAAATCCGAAGTCTTTGAGGGCCATCATGACGAAGCGCGCGTAAATGAGGTGCATACACGCGTGCTCCGGACCGCCGATATACATATCAGCAGGCATCCATGTCTTTTCGATGTGCGGATCGACCAACTTCTTTTCATCTCCCTCTGCGAGATAACGCAAATAGTAGAAGCTGCTGCAGACGAACGTATCCATCGTGTCGTACTCCGGCGTCCACCCTTTGCCAAAGATCTCTTCGACACGTGCTTTGAGTTCCTTGCTCTGCTTGAGCGGCGATTCTCCCGTGGGCTTGAACTCGACGTCCGTCGGAAGCAGCCACGGCAGATGTTTCTCCGGAATCGGATGCACGTTACCTTCGGGATCGTAGACGACGGGAATAGGGGCTCCCCAGTAACGCTGACGAGAGAGAAGCCAGTCCTTCAGGCGATACTGGATGACGGCGCGGCCCCGTTCCTCATCCTCCAACCATGCGGTGATTTTCTTGCGCGCCTCTTCCGATCGCAATCCCGTGAATTCGCCCGAATCGAAAACAATGCCGTCACCAGAGAAACACTCTTCAAGTGTCAGAATCGCGTCGATGTCGCCATCAACAGGCTGCAGGGTGGGCTTCAACGGAATCCCATATTTCTTTGCAAAGACAAAATCACGCTCGTCGTGCGCATCGGCAAACACGGCTCCCGTGCCGTAGTGCGCGAGCACGAAATCAGCGATCCAAATCGGAACGCGCTCATCGGTCGCGGGATTAATGGCATAGGCGCCGGTCGGCACACCCGTTTTGTCCTTATTCAGATCGGTGCGCTGCAATTCCGTCTTCGTCGCGACCTCCTGGCGGTACGCCTGCACGGCGCCCCAGTGATCTTTCGGCGTAATCTTCTCAACCAATGGATGTTCCGGCGCGAGGACGACGAACGTACAGCCGAAGAGCGTGTCGACGCGCGTCGTGAAAATCTTCAACGGCTCCTCTTGCCCTTCGATCTCAAATTGCACCTCGGTACCTTCGCTCCGACCAATCCAGTTACGCTGCATTGTCTTTGTCTTCTCCGGCCAATCGAGATCATCAAGATTGTCGAGCAACTTCTGCGCGTAGTTCGTGATCTTCCAGAACCACTGCGTGAGCGGCTTTTGAATCACCGGAGTTCCGCAACGTTCACAAAGACCATCTTGCGCTTGCTCACGCGCAAGCACCGTCTGATCCTTTGGGCACCAGTTCACGTTCGCAAGACGACGCTCCGCTAAACCATGTTTAAGCATCTGTTGGAAGAGCCACTGCGTCCAACGGTAGTACGAGGGATCGGTCGTACAGACAGTCCTCTTCCAATCGTACATACACCCAAGACGCTTGAGTTGTTCAACCATATTCTCGACGTTCTGCGTGATCGAGACCGCAGGAGGAACGCCTGTCTTGATGGCGTAGTTTTCGGCCGGGAGCCCGAACGCGTCGAAACCCATCGGCTCAAAGACGTCATGGCCCTTCATGCGCATGTAGCGACCGAAGCTGTCCGCCGGCGCGTAGTTGTACCAGTGGCCCACGTGCAATTTGTCCCCGCTCGGATACGGGAACATCACCATGTTGTAATACGGGTTTTTGGCCTTCTTCAAATCTACATGGTAGACATTGGCTTCTTCCCACTTCTTCCGCCATTTAGCCTCGATTGGCGATGGGTTGTAGTCCTTGGACATGTGGGCGGCAGTATAGCGAGAAGGCAGAGAAACGTGGAGATTATCCGGCAATGACGTACTCCATCCGCTACACTCTCCCGCGCAATGGCCAAATTACCAACGGTAGCCATCATTGGCAGGCCGAATACAGGCAAATCGACCCTCTTTAACCGACTCGTCGGAAAGAGGCGCTCGATCGTGACCGATATACCGGGAACGACGCGCGACCACGTGAGTTTCCGTTTGGAAGGCGAAGAAGTCGATTACCTCCTGCTCGATACGGGCGGCATCGGCGGGGGATCGCAGGACATTGATCTGGAAGAGGACGTTGCAGAACAAACCATCATCGCCATGGAAGGCGCCGACTTGATTCTCTTCACCGTCAACGGAAAGGAAGATCTGACAGCGAGCGACTTTGCCGTCGCGGAATTACTCCGGAAGAAACGCAAACGCCACGTGCCAGTCATCGTCGTCCTCACAAAGTGTGATGACTGGGATGTTGCCGAAGCAAAGCTGGCAACTGCATTCGAATTAAAATTGGGTGAAGACGCCATCGCCGTGAGCGCCGCGCATCGGATCAACACGGATGATCTCGAAACGAAAATCGAAGAGCATCTGAAGAAACTCCACTTCGGAAAAATCGTGACACACGTGGAAGGAGAAGAAAGACCACCGCGCATCGCAATCATCGGCAAGCCGAACGTGGGGAAAAGTTCGATCGTGAATGCACTCTTGAGTGACTCACAACGCGATATCTCTGCACGCATCGTCTCGGACATTCCCGGCACGACCAGAGACAGCTCCGATTCGATCATTCGTCATGAAGACAAGGAGTACGTGTTCGTCGACACGGCAGGTTTGCGGAGGCGAACAAAAACCGAAGGACATATCGACACAATCAGCAGCTTGAAGAGTATCCAAGCGATGCAAGACAGCGACGTCGTGGTGGTGGTGATCGCCGCGCCGGACCTCGTGAGCAAACAGGAGCAGCGCATCGCCGCCATGGCGATTGAGGCGGGGAAAGGGCTCGTTGTCCTTGTAAATAAAGCAGACCTCCTCAGCGTGGAAGAACGACTGGAGAAGGAAGAGGAAATCCGCATCCAGCTGCGCTTTTGCGCCTACGCGCCGATTCTCTTCACCTCAGCCACCACGCGCATAGGACTGCCGAAACTCTTCGCGCTCCTCGACAGCGTCGCACGCAACCGCACACGCCGCATTCCAACGAAGGATCTCCTCCGCTGGTTCGAGGAAATCGTGCAGCATGCGTCAGCGGCAATCGCGAAGTGTAAGTTCGTCATCCAAGCGAAGGATATTCCTCCGACGTTCGTTATTTTCAGCAAACGCCCCGGCATGATTAAAGAGACAGATCTTCGCTTCCTCGAAAACAGCATGCGACGAACGTTCGCATTCGAAGGAACGCCCATTCATTGGACGACGAAGGGCGACACGAATGATCGCTTCACTGAGCAGCATTAATTAACCTCGTCCCTTTCCGAACTTCGTCACGCGTTCGTCTTTGACGAGCGGCAACGGGAATGCGCGCATCGCGACTTCGAGTTTGTCGAGAAGTGCCGCTGGATCATCATCGAACACGATGTTCGGCGGAATTTCACGCTTACAGAGTTCTTCGACGACGTGCGGGATGCTGTTACTGATACCTCCAGAGTTCGTGACGATGCCGATCGGACGACCTTCGTCATACGCGATGGTAAACTCGTTGAGCGTGCCAATGCCTCCACCGATGATCACGATTCCGTCAGCAGAGCGAATGTTGATGATGTCGCGTTCCATGAATCCAAGACCCGTGTAGATGATGAGGTCATGATCGTGCGGTGACATGTACTCGTGCACGTGCTGATACTCGGAGAATGCAGGAGAGACGCCAACCGTAAATCCTCCAGCCTTCTGCGCTGCGAGAAGTGCTTCATTCGGAAGGCCCGGACAGGCGCCGTTAATGAAAATGTATCCGCGCCGCGCAATTTCGGCGCCGACCTTACGGGCTTTCTCTTTGGCAATCGGATCTTCCGTCTGCGGGCCTGATGCAGACCCCATAACGCCGATCTTCAGCCGATGTTCGTGCTTATTCCCTTCGGGTAAGACCATAGGTGTGAGTATAGGTGTTTTCGGCTTCATTATACCATATTTCTTATGTCTCTTCCAGGACGTTCATAGTCAATTTGCATTGGATTTGAGGGTTCAATTAGAATTCTTGTATGAGAGAAATAGAGATGAATCCACCCTGGGTACTTACAAAAGTTGCGGAAGGCGATGCGCTTGCAGTTCGCGTGCAAAAAGGTGAAGCCTCTCCGGCTGAACTCATAGCTTTGGCCAACGCTATTTTTTCACACGCAAAAGGTGAGGTCGGAGTTAAAATAAAAGAATGGTTCAACCTTGTCTCGAAACAAACCTCAGCAACGAACACGAACGATGATCCGTCAGAAGTACGTGCTTAATTGAGGAATTTCTGTCGATTGAGATTATGCTCGTCATTTGTAACGGCGTAATGAATCTTGCCGTCGTTTCCGTGGAGATAGTAATAGTAGGGACTCGCTTCCGGTTCTAACGCAGCTTTGATGCTCGCAAGTCCGGGATTCGCAATGGGACCAGGAGGCAATCCCCTCTTTGTACGGAGGTTATACGGTGAGTCGACTGCAAGATCCGCCCTTGTGAGCGCTTCGCGCGGTTTACCGACGATGTACCGAACGGCTGCATCGACGCCGAGCAAAATTCCTTCGTCGAAGCGTTTCCACAGAATGCCTGAGATAGTCGCACGCTCATCATCATTCGCTGCCTCTTCTTCGATGAGTGACGCCATCGTGACAATTTCGTGCAGCGTGTGGTCGGATGCAAGAAGCGATCCCGACAATTCCTTCACGACGTTCGTCTCAAATGTTGTAAGCAAACGATCAAGGAACGCTTTTGGATCACTCCCCTCCCCGCCCACAAAGTACGTATCGGGATAGAGATAGCCTTCGACTCGTCCTCCCGGACCATTCACTGTTGGAAGAAAATCGTATTCCATGAAGTCACACGTCTTCGCACATGCGATGATCGCGCCGGTTTCCGTGAATCCCCTCTCGGCCATGAGTCGATCAACATTCGCAACCGTGAATCCCTCAGGAATCGTGATGCTCACTTCACCCGCGCTGTCTCCGGTGAGCACGCGTGCGATCTGCGTCGCATCCATCGACGTCTGCAGTGCATACGCGCCTGCTCGGAGAAGATGATCTTGGTTACTCACGCGAACGTACCACGAAAATGCGGTGGATGAACGAATGACACCCTTTTCTTCAAGGATATCTGCAATCGACGAAAGTCCTGCTCCCGCCGGAATCGTGACGGATACGCGAGCATCACTCGACGCATCAACAGCCCCCAACTCAAATCGATACCACGCGAACACGAGGATTCCGAGGACGACGAGGAAACCGAGGATACGAAGAACGAGTTTCTTCATGTTATTCTCCGGTTAAACCCATTTGCCCCATGACGGGTTGCATTTTTTCCGCAGCGACGAGTTGTGCTTTCTTGAGTGCGCGATTCGATGCATCTTTCACAAGCGGACCGACGCGTTCAATCGGAGTTGAGGGATCAATGATCACATCGACCATTTCCATCTCTGCTGACACGACGACTTTCACGCCTTCAGCTTCGGCTTCGACGTGGACGTTCTTCAGTTCCTTCTTAATGCGCTTCGCTTCGCGCTGAAGGAGGAACATGTCTTTCATTTGGGAGAAGGATGGCATGGGCTGGAATGGAAGGTAGTGCGAGTATACTGCAACGCATGTGGGCTGTCCTCGCTTTTACATCGGCAATTTTCTATACGGTCATGTGGGGCGCCATGCGCGCGAGCAGAGGCATTCCGGTCATAATCGTCCAAATATCGTATACCTTGTTCGCTCCGATCTTGCTTGTGGTTCATCACGGTCCGCCGATGCCGTGGCATGAGCCCATTTGGTGGATCTATGTCGTATGGGTGTCGATCGTGAATATCCCCTTCTCCTGGATGCACACCTATTCCGTTCAACGAACGGATGTGACTGTGAGCAAACCGATATCCGCGTTCTCCAGCATCATCGCAATGTTCGTAGGATGGTTCGCGTTCGATATATCACTGCCACCCTTTGCGATCTTCGGCATTACCGCGGGCTTCGTGGGAATGTGGTTGCTCTATCACGCCCGATGGACGGTGTGGAAAGAGCCATATCCATGGATGCTGATCCTCTGCATCATCAGTTTCTCGATCACGAGCGTTCTCATCACTGAGGTTCTAAAAATTTATGACGATGTCCTCGTCGTCACTGGCATTTCCCTCTTTGGGCCATTCTGCTTGTGGGTATGTATAGCGGCGGTAAAGCACATTCATTGGCGGCCCACATCATCAATGCTGGTGATCCTCGCAACGATCGCGATCGCAACGGTCATTCAGGAAGTTGCAATGACCCTTGCAATGACGTCTGCACCTGCAGCGTATGTCATCAGCGTCAAGCGCACGAGCATCATCATGGCGGCGTTTGTTGGTTACTTCTTCTTTCACGAAAAGAAGGTTCCCTTGTGGAGACTCGTTGCAGCAACAGCAATTGTGACAGTGAGCGTCGCGTGCTTGGCGGTACGATGAAG
>CAZBSN010000010.1:0-14374 GCA_964494435.1 uncultured Candidatus Peribacteria bacterium
ATTGAACAAAATCTTTATACGCGATTGTCTCAGCGCGGATGAATCCCTTCTCGAAATCAGTGTGGATCACACCTGCTGCTTGTGGGGCTGAGGATCCTTTGAGGACGTTCCATGCGCGTACTTCCTTTGGTCCTGCAGTGAAGTATGTGATGTAGCCGAGTGCGCGGTAGGCGCTCTTGATGAGGCGGTCGAGTCCCGACGATGTCACGCCGAGATCGGCGAGGAACACAGCTGCATCGGCTGGCGGAAGATCAACCAGTTCTTCTTCAATCTTTGCCGAGATACACACGACCTCCGCTGTGCTCGGTAACCCCAATGCTGCTTGTGCTGCTTCGGGTGTGAGCTTTGCGAGATCGCTTTCCGCGACATTCGCGGCGTACACCATTGGTTTCATTGTGAGGAGCTGGAAGCCTTTCGCAATCGGAACTTCTTCAGGCAGGAGCGTTGCAGTCATTGCCGGCTTTCCGTCTCGCAAGGGGACTGCGAGCTTCTCACACACGCTGAGTTCAAGTGCGAGGTCTTTGTTGTTCTTTGCTGCATTCTTCATGCGATCAATGCGCTTCTCAACACCTTGTAGATCGGCAAGGATGAGTTCGAGCTCGATGATCTCGCGATCACGCTGCGGATGAACGGATCCCTCAACGTGGATGACGTCACCGCCTTCGAACACGCGGACCACGTGGCAGATCGCATCGACTTCGCGGATGTGACTGAGGAACGCGTTGCCGAGTCCTTCGCCTTTGCTTGCTCCCTTCACAAGTCCTGCAATGTCGACGAACTCGATTGCGGCGGGGACGACTTTCTCTGGCTTCACCATTTCTGTCAGTTTCGTCAGCCTCTCATCCGGCACTTCGACAATGCCGATGTTCGGTTCAATCGTACAGAACGGATAGTTCGCCGCCTGCGCGCCTTTGCTTCGAGTGAGCGCATTGAAGAGCGTCGATTTACCGACGTTCGGGAGGCCGACGATTCCAATTTTCAGAGCCATGGGCTGGGAGCATAGCTGACTCCCGATGCTGCGTCAGCGCGAACGTAAGACTGCCTCGTATCGTTTCCTCTCGCGCCACAAGAAGTAGATGTTTGCGAGGAAGAGGAAGTACGATTGGAGTCCGAACGCATGGGGGAATGACGGATCGTAGAAGAGGTGGAAGAGGAGAAAGTTCAGGGAGATCGGCATGAGGACAACTGCCGCCAATCCGACGAAACGATTGAGGAGTAGGCAGGTTCCACAGAAGAAGCTCACGATGCCGACGGCTGGCCAGATGAATCCAGATCCCCTGAGCGCTTCGAGGTAGATGAACCCTTCCGGAGTGAAGAGAGCGGGTTCGAGCGGCCCCAGGAAGCCAAATTTCATCGCTGCCGTCCTGAGGAGGAATACCCCTAGGACGAGTCTCAGAAAGAGGGTGAAAAACCGCATGTTTTGAGCATACCAGAGCGGAATTGTGCCTTTGGGAGGTACTATTGACAAAATTGCATAAAAGCATTAAGATATCTCCCCCCTATGCCACGACGCTTCCTTTTCCTTGTTGGACTCTGCGTGCTTGTCGGCATTGCAACCCAGGCGTTTGCCCGAAGCATGGCTGATGCGCCCTTCATCACGCGTGAGGGTGCTGTTGCGATGATTGTAGAATCGAAAGCTGCCTGGAAGGCCGAAGTCGAAGCGATCCGCAATGATTTGCCGCCGTTGCCAATTTACGACGATGTGGATCAGGACGAGTGGTACGCGCCATACGTGGAAATTGCGTTTCGCCATAACCTCATTGCCGCAACGGATTTTCATCGTGACTTCCGCCCAGGAGAACTTCTCACACAAGGTGAAGCAGTGACGTTGGCCGCGCGTTACAAGGTGAATGGTGATGTATCGAAATTGCCGAAAGAAGAACCCGATCATCCACTCACTGTTCCACTCCATGTGAAGGCTGCGTATGAGATGGGGATCGATTTGCCATCGCCGCTTGAAACGTGGAACGTCATTCGCCGCAAAGCGTGGTACGACCTCATTGAATCTGCAGGCATGAAGAATGCGGAGGCGGTTGTTGTCACGTTGCCATCACCCGCTTCAGATCCGGCCCCGTTGCAGCCACTGCCGATTGCAGGACCAGTGAATCCGTCACCCACTCAGCCTTCGAACAACAATACGGGATACAAGCCTGATGAAACTGGTTACAAGCCAGCCGAATCCGCACCGACCTATGTACAGCCGACCTATGTTGGAAATCCAGCCAATGCCCAGCCAGTAACGTCAGGTGCGGCCTACGTTCCAAATCCGACTGGATCACAGCCTGTGACATCCGGAACAAACACATACGTTCCAACGCCATCGAACACGCAACCCGTCACGTCTGGCACGACGAGCTACGTCGCTAATCCTCCAGGATCGCGACCTGTGACATCGGGTAACAACAATGCACCAACGTCCGGCACGACAACGACGAATGCAGGGACATCCAATCCGGCTCCGAGTACGAGTCCAAACTACTTCTCGATCAGCATTCCATCCCTTGGCATTCAGGATCTCAGAGTGACGCATCCAGCGGACGTCACAACGCAGAATGGACTCCTCGCTCCGCTTCAAGTGGGCGTGGGACACCTCTTCGGCTATCCGGGCAACGGCGGCACGATCCTCGTCTACGGTCACAGCTCCAGCTACTCGTGGGACGTTTCGAGTTACACGCGCATCTTCCGTAAGATCAACGCTCTCAAGCCGGGTGATCGCATCAGCATCAATTACAACGGCAAGGTCTATAACTATGTCATGACCTATGCGCAAACTGTCGAAGCATCAGACATGTCGGCGTACCGCGGTGGCAACGGCGAAGAACTCGTGCTCTACACCTGTTGGCCGCCGGATGACATCAAGCAGCGGTACTTGGTGCACGCGAAGCCGGTGTAACATCGTCGTATGCGTCCTTTTCCTCCACCCGTCGCCGACGCACCGCTGTCTTTTACGGCGGCCGAGAAAAAGGGACAGATGTCGATTCAGCATTTATCGCTGCTGCGCCGCGGCAAATGCGTCAACGATATTTTAGATCTGTGTTCGGATGTTCTCTGGGATTATTTGTCGTACTCCGATGATCGCAGAATAGTCCAGGAAATCGCGAGCGTTGCCGCCGGAAATGACATACCCACCAGCGGCATATGCGCCGATGAAATTCGAGAATTTCGCCGACAGATGTGGGCTATGTTTTTGCCCCAATGGGAGGAGGAACAGAGGGAATGGAATGCCGGTAAGACGCAAGAGCAGCGGATCAGATGGTCAGTCATTCCGTCCGTGGCGGAATTCTTGCGCTCGGGCGCGAACGACATGGCGGCGCTACGCACTGCGGAGAATGCCTTCGAGGGATCGGCGGACGATTCGGAGTGGAAGCGGTGTCTATCGCGAGCGGTGATGTTGCTCGAACGCGATTCCCACGCCGACGAGCACGCCGAGGTCAACAACGTGAAGACGATACTGCGTCGATACGGCATTCTCGTTCGGTCTCTCAACGCGGAGTTTCTCTGGCCCAGGCATCAATCGTTGACGACAAATTCTCCATTTCTCAAATCATTGATCGAGTCCGGAACGCCTCCTCCCGACGACGTGGATCCGCTCCTCCTCGTCGATGGAGAGGTTTTGCCTATTGCATTCGTCGACAGAGCCGTGAATGTGGTGTTGGCCACGGGATACTCGCGCAACGAGTTGTGGAGTCGTCACAGTCTCTATCATGATCCGTTCCTTCGACACGTCGTACTTTTGCACACGCGCATCGTGCATGAAGTGTCCGAAATGTGTTTTACCGCCCGCTATCCCGAACCTCTTTCGACTTCACCCGCGGAGATAGCCAAGCATGAATATTGTCGATTCGTCCTATCGCTCTATCAAGGGCAGCCCCGATGGAAATTGATCGAAGATCAACTGCAGCAGGCGACGATCGAGGAATTGAGCCACGCGATCACGCATCAGCGCTTGGTCGAGAACGTAGGAATCGACGACGAGCATGAGGCGTATCTTTCCCGTATTTTCCGTGACGGTGCACTGCTCGGCAGCTTGTCGACGACGCTTGTGCACGATGACGATTCGCCGGATAACTTGGACGCCTTTCGAAGCAGCATCAGCGAGCTTACGGCCCAAATGAGAGTCTGCGGGCTCGGTCCTTCTCCCTATGCGGAGTTGTCGAAGTGGCGGCACACGATGCGTCTGGAGGTGTTGGAACAAGCAAGTGGAGCTCCTTCCTCTGGTTCGGCAGGACATCTCGGTGCGGCCGAACAAGCGACGATGCTCTTGGCGGAAGAATTGGGAATGATCTCCAGGAGATCTCTTCCGGAAACAATTCTCGAACGGCGCGCGTTCGCACGAAACATGATGTATGCCAACACTGGCGAATGTCTCGCGCTGAGCGACCGACTCTTCGCCGTACCCGAAAAAGACATCCGTCTCGCCCTGAAGCGGATATGGGAGCGCGAATTCACCATCGGCGACTTCGACGAGCCTCCTTTTCCGCAATTGAAGGAAGACGGAACGCTCTCAGAAGAGCAGTCGTACAACTTCTTTCGTGTGAAGCAGGAACTCCGCGAAATACACGCGAAAATTCTCTGAGCGCGATCCTGTCACGGCTCGTCTCGGTTAGCAATGGCACATGTTCCGTAGGATGAGAGAACAGGTTTTTCTTTATGCGTGAGCGAACGTTCCCCCTCTCCCGTGGGGAGAGGGAAAGGGGAGAGGGGTCGGAATATTTCCATTCTCGTACGATGTTTTCATGCGTTCAGATATCACGCCTCGGCATCCAAAAGTCGGAGATTACTCAAAACACCTTCGAACATACGATACGTATGCCGAAAAAATTCTCTGGCACTACCTTCGTGCGAAAAGATTTAATGGGTGCAAATTCCGACGTCAGGTTCCGGTCGGTCCGTATATCGTCGATTTTCTCTGTGTTGGCGCGAAGCTGGTGATTGAGTTGGACGGAGACCATCATTGGGAACCAAGCATTCAAGACTATGACAAAGAGCGCGATGCGTATTTGCGATCGTGGGGATTTCGCGTTGTGAGGTTTGGAAATATGAGAGTAATCAAACGACCAAAGTTCGTCTTACGGGAATTGGAAGAATTATTAAACCCCTCTCCCTAGCCCTCTCCCACAGGGAGAGGGAATGTTTGTGTTTTGTTATGTTCCGATTCTCCTCAAGATCTCCTTATTCACGAACTCCCTCGGTCGCCCGTACTTGAGGCGGCTGAGTTGCTTGAATGCTTCGGCTGCTTGCTCATCTTTCGCATACGTCTTATCGAGCCACGGGCGGGGGACTTCGATCGAGAATGGGCGGCTGGGCTGACCATCGACACAGAGCTTCATGCAGGCTTTGAAGGCGTCCATGTTCACGAGATCTTGTTCGGAGAAAACCGGACCCATTTCTTTTGCGCACACTTCGGCGTCTTGCGGTCCGATCTTGTAGAACATCATGGATCCGACGTTGCCGAAGACAGCACCCTTGAGCGAGACGGCTCCCGCGAGTTTGCTCTCTTTCTCCAACTGATCGATGTATTGGTGCGCGAGAATGAGGCCGAGGCGGTACTTGCGAGCTTCGGAGAGGATTGATTCAATCGACGGCGTGACGAAGTTTTGGAATTCGTCGATGTAGAGGAAGAAGTCTTTGCGTTCTCCCGCTTCGCGCTGGCGACGCATGGCTGCGACTTGGATCTTGTTCACGATGATCATGCCGAGGAGCGTTGAGTTGATGTCGCCGACGAGACCCTTCGACAGGTTCATGAGGATGATCTTCCCGCTATTCATGCAGTCGGCGATGTCGAAGCTGCTCTTCGTCTGGCCGACGATGTTGCGGATCAAGGTGTTGGTCGTGAACTGGCCGAATTTGGCGGCGAAGTACGGGATCATTTCCTGTTTCTCGCGCTGCCCGGTCTTGGCCATTTGGTTTTCCCAGAAGCTGCGGACGATCGGGTTCTTCACTTTCGTGACTTTGTACTTGCCCCAGTCGTCATCGGTGAAGAGACGGACGAGGTCGGTGATTGCGCCGCCTTCTTCCGTGTCTTCCATGAGCGTGAGACAGCCGTTGCGGAAGTAGTCTTGAATACGTGGTCCGAAGATTTCTTCACCGAACATTTTCACCATCATGTTCATGGCGTCGAGAGCGATGAGGTCGCGTTCCTCTTCTGTCTTTCCTTCGAGGAGGTTTAAGCCCATTGGACGTTCTGTATCCGCCGGGTTGAAGTAGATCACGTCATCTGCGCGTTCGCGGGGGATATACGGCAGAAGATCGTCGATGAGTGAACCGTGCGGGTCAACGACACAGAGACCTTTGCCGTTGTGGAAGTCTTGCCGTGCCATGAGCTGAATGGCGGATGATTTACCCGTACCGGTTTGTCCGATGATGTAGAAGTGACGGAAACGATCCTCGTTCTTCATGAAAATCTTTTTCTTATCACTGCGGTACGTGTTGGTTCCGAGGTACAAGCCCTCATCTGGAATATTCTTCGGCGCGGTTGCTACTTTGAAGTTCTGCCACTTGATCGTTTCGACTTTGTTGTACTTGCCGTTCGGCAAATGGAAGATGCTCGCGAGTTCGGCTGTGCCAAACAGGAAGAGTTTTCCTTGGAGCATTTCGAGGAATGATCTGCGTGGAGAACGTCGAATGAAGCGTTGGAGCAACGATCGCTTGTTCTCCATCGTGTTGAGTTTGAAATGGTTGCCGCGCACTTCGTTGAATTGTGCGAATCCTGCAGTCACCGCTTCGAGAATCGTATGTGCGCGTGAATGGCTTGCGGCAGACGCAACCAAGCGGACAACGCCGGTGAAGCCTGGGCTCGCTGCTTTCTCATCGAGTGATTTGCTGTATTCCTCGACCATCTGCGACACGCGCTGATTGGCTTTCATTGGCTCTTCCGACAGTTTACCGTCGTCCGAGGTGAAGATGTCGACGATGTGATGCAGCCACGTGAGCGGATTGAACCATGAACCACCGTGTGACTTCTTCTCGTTCAGGAGATCCATTGCTTCCGTCTGCAGTTTCTTTTGCCAGCCGGATCGCTTGGGTCTGAGGACGATCTGTACGGCCGCGCCTTCGTCACTCTTCAGTTTTGAAAATGCGTTTGTGATGGCATTGAGCGGATCACTCTTGAGTTGCTGGTACGTTTTGAATGTCGAGGAGTACGAATGTCCCGGCCAGAGCCCCCTCGTTGCCGTGTGGGACGTCGGCGTGAAGATGTTGTAGTCCTCAACTTCATCGATGATGCACTCCGGATAGAATGATGTGATCTGTTTTTCGACGAGTGCTGCGTAGGACCTAGGGCATGCGACGAAGAAGAGAATTTCGCCGGCGATCGCGGCGTACTCAAGCGAGATGAACGGTTGTCCGCGTGTGAATCGCGTGAAGTGATGATCTTCAAGTGAATGCAATGATTGGTACAAGTGATCCATGACGCCGATTACTTCTTTGTAGTCCTTGCCAAATTGATCCGTTTCACTGTCTTTCTCCTCGCGACTTTCCTTTTTTTGAACCAAGAGCTGCAAGAAAACAATGTCTTCTTCTCGCTTTCGATCGGTCATCCATCGCATCACCCACAGCACAGCCGCCACAACTGCTGCGAGTGCGACAACGACGCCAATGGCTGAGAAGAGGGTCTCCATGCGCGTATCGTACCATTGTACCAGATTTCACGTGCGCCTTCTATACTGTCCTCATGCAGAGAATGCAGACGATCGGCTTGTCCAGAGTCCGATCCCATGCGCAGAGCGCATTGCGGGGAGCCATGCGATACCTTTTCGGCCATCGCGGACAGAGACGCGTGAAGGGCTTACGGCTCTATTTTCGCATGCAAATGCTCTTTGTCCTCTCGACGGGAGGGTCGCTTCGTTCTCTCTCGCACGACCGCGAAGTGCGTCTGTGGATCGACGGCTACGATGCATTCCGTCGACTCGAAACGCTCATCTCCCGTGCGCAGGTCAGCATTGTGATTCAGATGTTTATTTGGAAAGACGACGCCACCGGTCGCCGCATCGCGCAACATCTCATCGACGCTGCGGATCGCGGCGTGCTCGTGGACATCATGAAGGAGGCAGTAGGGGATTTCTTCGAGTCCTACAGCGACTTTTTGAGCACGAAAGATTCGTCGCATCCGATCTGGAAAGCATTCTGGAATCATTCGCACATACGTGTCGCACACGCGGCGCATCGTGATCATGCAAAGGTGTATGTCATTGACGGACACACGCTGTTGCTCACTGGAATGAACATCGCCGATGAGTATCGATTCGATTGGCACGATTGTTTGGTCGAACTCAGAGGATCGACGTTCGTTGAACAGTTCCTCACGCGTCGAGTCACCGATCCGGATCCATCGTCGGTGCGTCTCATCATGAATACGGAAGATCGAAAAGACATTCGTCCGACGTTGCTTGCGTTGCTGGCGGAAGCCAAAGAACAAGTGATCCTGGAACATGCGTATCTGTCAGATGCTGAAGTGATAGATGCGCTTATTGCTTGTGGCATGCGAGGCGTGAGCCTCACCGTCATTTTGCCGGAACGCATGCAGTTTCATAATTTGGCGAACAGCCAAGCAATTGGGCGATTGCTCTCGGAGGGGGATCCCTCGAATGTGCGAGTCTTCATCTATCCAGGCTACTGCCATTCAAAAATTCTTCTCGTTGACCATGACACGGCGTTCCTCGGCTCTGCAAATCTTTACAAAGGATCGCTCGACGAAATGGGCGAGGTGAATGTTCTCATTCGCGGACGTCGGCGCGCACTGTGGAATCTCAAAGAAATGTTGCGTCAGGATGTGCTCGTCAGTCGATCGCTCTCCAGTCCGCCATCCTTTTTGTGGTTTTCGAGATGGTTAGCGTGGCTCGGAATTTAAGCAGTCGGATGCGCTTTTTGCCACTCAGCGGCCACACGCTCGACCATTTCCAGCAGTGACTTGATCGTCATATCTTTCTTCACGAAGTACTCCGTGGCTCCGAGTTCTTGGCCGCGCTGCTTCGATTTTTCATCCGCGAAGTTCGTGAGCATGATCACAGGGAACGTTCGCGTGGCGACGGGCAGTTGTTCCAGAACCTGGAAGCCGTCCACCTTTGGCATGTGGATGTCGAGAATCAGCACCTGAGGCGCCTGTTTCTGTAATTCCATGAGCGCCTGCTCCCCGTCTTCGACCGCCCGGATGGGGAAGCCCGCGACGGAGAACTTTTTGAGGTAGAGATTGCGGAGAACGGCGTCGTCCTCGGCGATGAGAATTTCAGGTTTGGTCATAGGTACGTATTAGGATGGGCCAAATCGTCCTCCTGGATCCTATTGTTGTCACCTGACAGCGTCTGGAAAAAAGGCCCAAAATGTGGTATCATGAAGAGAAATGTCCACACAAACACCAGTGCTGTGTATCGCGGCGGGAGCCTGTATGGCAGCCATGCTCGGTGGTGCGATGTTGCCGTCTGCATCAGCTCAAGCAGACTGCGTCGGAAAGCCATACGGAACAGAGGGCTGTCCGCTCAGAGAAACATCACCCACCTGCGGCAATGCCAGCGTTGAAGCCGGAGAAGACTGTGATTACGGAACCGAGCGCAATGGCGTTGGCAATTGCTCGGAGGATTGTTTCTTCCTCTCGTGTGGCGATGGAATCGTGTCCGGAGATCTCGGTGAAGAATGCGAGCCGAATCGCACCGAAACATATACGACCGATCCGGTCTCCGGAGATTTGGCGGTCGAAGTGAGATTCAGTGAACCAAGTTGCGGCCCGCGTTGCACTGCGCCGTCGTGCACTGATGGCGCCTGTGCCGGTGGATGCAAACGCGCGTTCGAACCTGTCTGCAGCGCTTCTTCTTCGTCTGCAGCTCCTGTCGCTCCGGCGATTCCGTTTGTCGCACCATCCGCTAAGCCTGCCATAACTATTCCATTGTCGGCTGTCGCGATTGCAGGATGCGGCAACGCACAACTTGATCCCGGTGAAGAATGTGACGACGGCAACCAGATCAACGAAGATTCCTGTTCCAATTCTTGTCGGCGCGCCATGTGCGGCGATCGCATCGTGCAGCAGTGGGAACAGTGCGATGACGGCAACCTCGTAGACATCGATGCGTGCTCCAATGCGTGTAAGTCTGCAGCATGCGGAGATCGTGTCATTCAATCGGGCGAAGAATGTGATGATGGAAACAGACTCGACACGGACGGATGCACGACACTCTGTAAAGCTCCTCGCTGTGGCGATGGCGCCCTGCAACCGGGCGAGGAATGCGACGATGGCAACAGCATTGGAACAGACCGTTGCAGTAATAACTGTGAAGCCCCCCGCTGTGGCGATGGATTCCTGCAAAATGGCGAACAGTGTGACGACGGCAATACGAACGATGACGATCTGTGCACGACACTCTGCCGCGCACCCTCGTGCGGCGATGGAATTGTGCAGAAGAAAGAAGAATGCGATGCAGGCGCAAAGAACTCCGACACTGCAGCTGATATGTGTCGCGTAAGCTGCGTTCTCCCACGATGCGGCGATAAAGTCCTCGACGATGGCGAACAGTGCGATGGTGGTGAATTCTGCACGGAACAATGCGAACACCTGAAGTCTGCGGCTGCACTCCTCTCTGATACGCCGACGCGAGGCAAAGCGGCGATCGTGCTCGCAGTCTTCGGCGGACTCCTGGTTGCAGGATTCCTCTTCCGCAAGCAACTCCATCGCTTCATTGGCACGGTCGCGAATGAGAATGTTGCTCGATCCATCGACGACATTCCGCTCGACGAAATCGAGATGCCGTGGCTCCACTGGAAGGACAAAAATTAATTCGTGAAAGACACCCCTCCGGGGTTTCTCTCACGGGCTCACTTCCCGGCAAGGAGTCGCTCCAGCGCGGGAGACCCGCGCTTCGCGACGAGTTCATTTAGAAACGGGACCTCTGCGGTCCCGTTTCATTCGTTACTAGTGTGATGATTAAACTACTGAGACGCGAACGTAGCCTGTCACTTTTGCATCACCCAAGTGCTGTTCGACAGACTTGGATGGATCTTTGACGAAGGCTTGCTTGAGGAGAGCGCTCTCTTCGCGGAACTTCTTCTCCTTGCCCATCATGATCTTGTCCCACATCGCTTCGGGCTTGCCGTCCTTCTTGAGCTGCTCCTTCCAGATTTCCTTCTCCTTCTCGACGAGATCTGGCGTGACTTCGTCTGGGCTCACGACCTTCGGGCTCAATGCCGCTGCGTGCATCGCAACGTCGCGTGCGTGTTCCTTCGAACCGCCTTCGAGTGCGACTGCAACGCCGATCTTCGCATTGGAGTGAAGGTATGCGCCGAGCGTTGAACCATTCACAAGGTGCACTTCACCGAGCGTGATGTTTTCACCGAGCTTCTGGACGAGTTCGGGCAATAACTCAGCAGCTTTCTTCTCCGCTGCGTCCTTGCCGTCCTTGAGGAGCACTTGGACAATTTCCTTTCCTGCGTTCTGGAAGTTGTCATCGCGTGCGACGAAATCCGTCTCACAGCGAATGAGCACGAGAGCGATCTTCGCGCCGTCTTCAGCGAGAAACACGAGTCCCTCTGCCTGATCACGAGCCGCTTTCTTTGCAGCCTGGGCGAGTCCGCGCTTGCGGAGGATCTCGATGGCTTTTTCCTCGTCGCCATTGGCTTCCTCAAGGGCTTCCTTGCAGGCGGAGATCGATACTCCCGTGCGTGCGCGGAGCGAGGCGATGGCGGAGGCGGAAACGGTAGACATGGTGGTGGGGGGTAGAGGGGATTAAGCGGCGACAGCTTCTTTTTCTTCCGTCTCGGCGGGCTTCGCCGTGAGGAGTGCGTCGCGAACCGTTTTCAGGAAGAGTGCGATGGAACGAACGGCGTCGTCGTTGCCCGGAATGCAGAGTGTGAATTCATGCGGGTTGGCATTGCTGTCGCAGATGCCGTAGACCGGAATGCCGAGCTTCTTCGCTTCGAGGACCGCAACGTGATCGCGGACGCCGTCGACGATGAAGACTGCATCGGGCAAACCTTTCATGCCGGCGACACCGGAGAGAGCGATTTCGAGTTTCGTGAGGCTCTTTCGAAGTTCCGTCTGTTCCTTCTTCGTGTACTTCTCGACTTCGCCGGTCTGGAACGATCTCTTGAGATCGAGGTAGTACTGGATGCGTCGCTTGATCGTTGGCCAGTTCGTAAGGAGTCCTGCGATCCACTTCTTCGTCACGACGGGTTGGTGAACTGCTTGTCCGAGTTCTTCGATGAATGGAATGCTCTGCTGCTTTGTGGAGACAAAGAGGATTGTCTTGCCGGAGCTCTGAAGATTCTTGAGAGCGTCGCAGACTTTTTCCAATCCTTCGCGCGTCTTGATGAGGTTGAAAATATGGATGCCCTTTCGCTCACCGTAGAGGTACGGAGCGATTTTTGGGTTCCACTTCTCGCGCGGGTGGCCAAAGTGGCACGCTGCTTCGAGAAGTTCTTTTTCTGCTGGAATGACGGACGCCATGAGGAATGGGGAGAAAATGAATCCACTGTGCCCTGCTCAGAGCATGCGCTCAAAGCGTGGGTGGAATGCGAGAATGTCATCCTTGGGGACACCCTTCGTTTCTCGTCTCGCCAGTGCGGAGGATTCCTGGGCCGAAGCCGAGGTCAGGACCGCTGCGATCAAAACGAAGTGACCGGGTCATTCTACGTATTTCGCCTCTCTGCACAAGGACGCATATCTTGTACAAAAAATGTGTTCATTTTTTATGGCTTCTGTTAGACGTCGATGACGTTCGGTCGTTCAGTTTTCGTTTCGTGCTCTTTCCAGAGATCCTTCGGGATCGCATTCAGTGCGATCGAAATGAGCATAGCGATGACGCCGATATCGTCGAGTTGGCCGAGGAGCGGCAGAAAATCCGGCACGATGTCGATTGGTACAAGGAGATAGAGTAGCGCGGCCCACGGAAAAATCTTTGTGACTGTCGGCGTCCGCTTGTCATAGGAGAGTGATCGCCAGATGTGGAAGAGCTGAAAGAGACGACGGAACATATCGTCAGTATACGCTCACCCTCTCAGGTGTTTCACGAGCTCGCTGACCGGCAGTCGCACTTGCTCCAGCGTGTCTCGATCGCGCACGGTCACCGTGTCTTTTTCTCCTTGAGCTGCATCTTCACCGATCGTTCCGAAGTCGATCGTGACGCACTTGGGCGTGCCGATTTCATCTTGGCGGCGGTAACGCTTGCCGATCGAGCCTGTGACGTCGAAGTCGACTGCCGTGTCGAGTTCATCGACAAGCATCTGATGAATCTCCCTCGCTTTTGCGATGAGGTGTTCTTTCTTGCTGAGCGGCAGGATCGCGACTTTCACGGGAGCGACCTTTTTCACGAAGTGCAGAACCGTGCGCGTGTCGTCTGCTTCGAGTTTTTCTTCATCGAATGCGTCGAGCATCACCGCGAGCGTGATGCGATCCGCGCCGAAGGATGGTTCCATCACGTGCGGGACGATCTTGCGCGTCGGCTCATCAGGATCGGTGTAATGCAAATCTTCGCCGCTGAACGTTTCGTGCTGTTTGAGGTCGAAATCGGTGCGATACGCGGCTGCAGCACAGAGTTCGCCCCAACCCCAGGGGAATTTGTATTCAACGTCCGTTGTCCCCTTTGAGTAGTGTGAGAGCTCGTCTTTCTCGTGATCGCGGAAGCGCAGGTTCTCGGCCTTGATACCGAGTGTTTCTGTCAGGAATGCCCACGTGTCCTTCTTCCACGTTTCGAAGATTCCTTCCCAGGGAGTTGCTTCAGGATCGAAGAAGTATTCGATTTCCATCTGCTCGAACTCGCGCGTGCGGAACGTGAAGTTGCCCGGTGTGATTTCGTTGCGGAATGCTTTGCCGATTTGTGCGACGCCGAATGGGAGACGCATGCGCGTCGTCTGCGCGACGTTCTTGAAGTTTACGAAAATACCTTGCGCAGTTTCAGGTCGAAGATAAATGTCCGTTCCTTCTCCTTCGATGACCCCTTGTTGCGTTTTGAACATGAGATTGAATTTCTTTGCTGGTGTCCACTCCATCTTTCCGCAGTTGGGACATTTGATCTTCTCCGCCATGAGCATCGGTTGCACTTGATCGAGTTTGAGGACGGCCGCCGCTTCGACGCCGAGTTTTTCTTCAATCAGTTTGTCGCCGCGAAAGCGCTGTTTGCAGGCTTTGCAGTCGATGAGCGGATCGTTGAAGTTCGAGACGTGACCGCTCGCTTCCCACACTTTCGGATTCATGAGGATCGATGCGTCGAGACCGACCATGTCCGTGCGCTTCTGCACGAAGGTCTTCCACCACTGCTGCTTGATGTTGTTCTTCAACTCAACGCCGAGCGGGCCGTAATCCCACGTATTGGCCAGTCCTCCGTAAATTTCGGAGCCGGCGAAGATGAATCCTCTGCGCTTACACAGGGACACGAGAGCGTCGAGTGAACCAGCT
>CAZBSN010000011.1:0-1601 GCA_964494435.1 uncultured Candidatus Peribacteria bacterium
TGAACGTTCACGTAGATGTCTTGATCGAACAGAAGATCGCGTTCCTCTGCCGTAAGGTCTGCCCACGTGCCCGTCGCACGAAGCGTGGTCGTGTTGAAGCTGATGTTCTCCAGCACCGCACCGTTTATGCCGACATCGCCACGGTGGAAGTGTGCACCAGTGATGACCGCGCCGCTGATGCTGCGGAGCGTAATGTCATACTGGAGTCCCGTGGACGTCAGGGTGAATGACCCTGTTCCAGTTGCCGTTGTGACGACCGGCGGTACTTCGTTCACACCATTGAGCGTCGCCGTGAAGGAGATGTTCGATGGTGCGTATACGAAGACAATGTCATCAGTGAACGTTGCATCGCCCGACGTCATGAGATTTGTCGTCGTGACGGTGTACGAACCCTGTGCCTGAAGCGATTCGTCGAGGACGATTTCCACGACATTATCGTCTACAAGGCCCACTGAATCGATGTCTAGATCGCCATCAAAGCCATTCACGCGGTATCGGATTGTTTCTTCGGCACGCGCTTCATCGAGATCTTCACTAAATGTAAGACGCAACCGCGTAGCGGAGAGAGCCGTTGCGCTCTCGATTGTCACATTCACCGCGATGGCCGATGAGAACGTCATGCTGTCATCGAAGTCATCGCCGTCTTCCGTTTGCATGTTGTCGACCGTCACGCGGTACGACACGCCCGTGCTGAGTACGCTTTCAAGATTGAGATCAACCGTGCGGTCATCCACGACGACGACCGTGTCGACGTCAACGTCTGAACTGTTCGAGACGAGCTCAACCATGTAGCGAGACGCGTCATCGGCAAAGGATGCTTCGACGTCTTCATTGAAGCGGACGCGGACCGTATCGCTGTCTCTCACCGAGATGCTCTCAATAGCCGCTTCAGTCGGGACATCATCGGAGTCGAACATGAAGGTCTGCGAGTCATCGAAGTTCATTCCCCTCTCCGTACGCATGTCCGAAACAGACACGCGGTAGGTCTCGTTGTCTTCGAGCGAGCTCTGCAATTCAAGATCGACTGAGCGCGCGCTGACCACCATAACATCAGAAATGTCGATATCCGATCCATCCGTGTTTTCCAACGCGTACAGATCCAGATCATCAATGCGGTTTGCATCAAGATCGACGTTGAACGTCACGCGGACGGTGCGAGAATCTATCGCTGCAGCAGCGCTGATGGAACCTTGGGTCACGTGACCACACTCATCGCCGTAGCGCATGCCTTTGGATGCTCTGTGGAACATCACGACCATTTCGGCGCGGTTCATGGAAGAAGCCGGACGAACACGGCCTGTGCCACCATCACCTTCGAGGATGCAGTGATCGGCCGCCGTTTGGATTGGGTCGTAGTACCATTCCGAGCGAGCGTTATCCGGGAAGTCCGGTGCGAGGTTGAGGCGCGACAAGCGGAACGCACGCTTGAGCAAGACTGCCATTTCAGCCCTGTTCACGCGATCTCCGGGGCGTGCCGTACAGACACGGAGACCTTTTCCATAACAATCATCATCGCCTTTGACCCACCCCGCGCGGGCGGATGCTTCCACGTAGGGGTAGTACCACGCAGAACGGGAGACGTCGCTGAAGCTCGGCGTCGC
>CAZBSN010000011.1:1701-11046 GCA_964494435.1 uncultured Candidatus Peribacteria bacterium
ATGCCGGCCGCAATGCGATGCCAGTGATGTGATAATTGCACAGAGGCCATACCAAAAGGGGGAAATAATGCACACACTCGGACGAGTCATCCGCATCGTTCTTACACAAAAACTCACGCACAGAGCTCTCCTGGAGAGATGTGCGCGAGTACTATCTGTCTGTTCTCAGCGCCAGAGCGCCAAAATGAGCGTCATGATTGCCAGAGCGCCAAAATGGTAGGCAACGTTGAAGAGGTAGAGCGGAACGCTCCTCTTTTCCCAGAGAACGCCGTTCAGGAGCACCGTGGCGATGAAGCCGAGCCACGTCCAGAATGCGAGGGTGAGCGCGCTCGTGACGTCAAAGGCGTCCCACACGTACACGAAGTGCGCGAGAATGTACGCCATCACAAGCTGCTGCAAGAAAGCAACAAGCATGTAGACCGGCATCTTGCTCTGCATTTCTTTCTTCCCCTGTTCCATCTCCTGCGGCGTGATCTTCATGAGACCAATCCAAACCGATCCGAAGAGCGGAGCGTGGACGAGGAACCCGAAGACGAACGAGGCAAGTGCGGCGACCAAGACCGCAAGGTAATGAACAGGAATATCCATGGGGAAGTGGGGGAAGGGTTGCCTAAAACCCTATGCGCACGTGCGCATGGAGTCAAGAAAAGGTGACCCATCGGCGAGCGCGGCGGCGGCGAGCCGACGTTCTTTGGGGGTGAAGTCATGTGATGATAAAAAAACATCAGAAAAATTGTCAGAGTCTTTGAAGTGCCTCGTCTTCGCTGTCGACTATCCTCTGGACCTCCATGCCTCGAAACGAAGCAAGAAGCATGCGGGAAACAGAGAGAGCACGCGTTCGGGGGATAGCCTGTTAAAAAAGGAATCTTAGAACTCAAACATCAGCGTCGGCGCTCCTTGTGCATTGATCGTTTCGGTTACGCTGATGGGATTCGCATACTGACGGAAAAGAACACCGTATCTGTCGATTGGCAAGAACGGAACGGCACACGGCCACGGCTGTGTCGTGAACATTTGGTCGAAGTATTCTGCAAGAAGGCCACCGAAATCCGTGCTGGGGACGAAGCCTTCCGAATTTGTCAGGACCACGACGCTTGCGGAAATGCGATCCAAAGACGCACGCGCAAATGGAAAGCTGAATTGAACATTGTCGATCTCTCGATACGGAAAATGATTGAGGGGCGAAGCCTGTGTGTATGCAGGCAAAAAAGGATGTGGCGGATTCACCGCGTACAAATACTGCTTTGTATTGCAGGCAGCCACGAGCGCATCCACGCGCAACGCCGCTTCTTGCACTCTCTGCGTCTCCGCTCGTTGCTCTTCCGAGACGGCTGAATACACGTGCGAAAAAGGAACAGTCACGAGCACGAATGCGCACACCACACAGCTGCTGAGGAGAAATGGATTCTTCCCAGACGCTCGCTGCAAGAAGCGCGTGACGAGCGCTAGCGCGAATGGAATGAGGACCGCGCTGTACGTGATGGTTGTGTAATTGCCGGCCAATCGAACGGCCGTCACAGAAAGGTATGCGGCCACGATGAACGAAAGAATCGTCCAGAATCGCGACGCGCTCGACCTCCACCCGTCCCACAGATGCCACCCTGCCACGAGCAACAGCGATGGGAAGAGCGCTAGGGACGTATACGAAAGAGGTATCGAGAGTTCCCAGAAGGGCAATCCCCTGATCCAGAGCGGGCTATAGCCCTGGATGCGAATCCCCACCATCGCGGGAAGATAGATTTGCACGTAGGGTTCGAGCCATCCCAGAAGGAACATACTAATTGTTCCGGCGAGGAGAGCGATGGAAATAGGAAGAATAAATACACGAAGGAAGGTGCGGAGGTTCGGTGAGAGGATGAGAGCCGCACTGCACGTGGCGAAGAGGAACGGCTCCTTGAATCCGAAAGCACAGAGGAGCAAAAGGGCCATGAGGAGCGTCCGGCGGACGTTCATCTGCTCACTCCAGAGGACAATCGCGATGATGTAGAGGAGCACAAAGAAATTGCCGAAGGTTTCCGGTTGCCACACTCCTGCTTGCACGGAACTCCACAGTCCCATGAGCGCACCGACGAGAAAACCCGTCACGTGTAAAAGAAGCTTCTGTTCAGCATGAGCATTCCGAGCAGCAAGCCAACTCAAGAGAATCGGAAACGCGAAGAGAATGGCGACACTCACGACATTTCCGAGCATCTGATTCCCCAAGAATGCGAGCGAGGTGGCACTCAGCAGGAAAATCGCCGGCGGCTTGGGATCGAAGATGTCGGCATAGGGCGTGAGGCCGTTGAGAATGGCTCGGCCAATCGTGAAGTAGAACGCCGCGTCAGAGTGATTGGCGTAGGGATTGAGGATGTACGCCGTGCGTGCGATGAGCAGGATGACTGCCCAGAGGAGCACGGCACTCAGCAGAGCAGTGATGATGGCCTTCTTTCCCCGGATGAGAGAAGAGAGCTGAAACCGCGGATGTTCTGTTTTCTGCATCGATCAGATTCTATCTATCTCGCTGAGATTCCGACAGATGCTGTCCCCCAACCGCAAAATATGGCACACTCGCTTGTATGCGTATTCTCGCTCTCGAGACGAGCCGGCGGAAACTCAAGAATCAGTTCATTGCGGAAGGAGAGAAAGAGCTCCTGAGTACGACGCACCACATCTTTGTCTTTCTCATTCCACTCCTCTGGATCGTGCCGGTCACGATCGCGTTGCTCTTCGGATGGGCGACGGCGATCGCCCTGGGAATGATAGACCTGCTCATCATCACGCTGGCGCTTTACCTGTGGTTCCTCAGCGCGCTCGTGCTCACGATCAATGCCTTCATCGCCTGGCGCTATAACTTTCTCATTATCACGACCGAAAAAATCGTGATCGTGGAACATGCGTTCATTTTCAAGCAGACAATCCATCCGATCCACATGGAAAACATCGCGAGCATCCAAACCGAATCACGCTTCCTCGGCATCGGCCACTGCGGCAACCTACTCGTGAACTTAAACGAGATGCAAGCAGCAACGAACGGAGAAGTCCACGTGCGATCTATCCCCAAACCCGAAGTCATCGCCGGCGCGATCGAGAATGCGAGAGTGCTCACGAAACAACGCGTAGGCATAGACGCAGGTCCCGAAGCTCAAGAGCAAAAGATGCAACAAGCACAGCAAAAAGCGGTACAGGAGATAAAAGCCCCATGATTGGCTCACTCACCGAACGACGAATCCGACGACGCTTCGGATGAGAGTTCGGATGACGCTTCCGAGGAGGCTTCCGACGAGGCCTCTGAAGACGCCTCCGATGACGCTTCACTCGATGAAAGTTCGGACGACGCTTCCGAGGAGGCTTCGCTGGAGAGTGTTGAAGATGCTTCCGAAGACGCTGCTGAAATGGACGATGACGCCGTGCTCGACGCCACGCTCGATGACACCGATGAAGCTCCGCCGGCCACGCTGCATCCCGGCAGAATAGTCAGTTCATCTCCCGCCAGTTTCCCCAGATGCGTCGGGAACACCATTGCGCGTCCAACCTGTAACCACACTTGATACCCGTTGTAATCAGGGCAAGGTTCGATTTCATCGCGAGGAATGGCAGCGAGATACGTGCTCACGAGTTCATCGAACTGCACGCAATTGTCGTTCGTCATGACAGTCTGTGTACAGATCGCCTTTGCCAGACTCTCTTCATCGGGAATGCTGCCTTGATTGGGGAAAAACCCATTATCAATGAGGTACTGATAGAGCGCGCTCGATATTTCACGCGCCATCATCGCTCGTTTCGCGTCTTCCACAGCGAGGAAATTGCCCCGCGGAGAAATCGCGACAATGGTAATACTGGCAATAACACCGATAATTCCGAGCACAATCAGGAGTTCCAGGAGTGTAAAACCTTTCTGCCGTCGGAGAGGTATTCGGAGAGGCATCTCTTGAGGTGGCAGCATACACAAGAAACACTCCTTTTGAGGATACAACGCAGTGCAGAACCCCCTTTTAGTTGATTGATAAATGTGGTATAATATTCGTGACATGAGTAACACAAACATTCTGATCGCTGATGATGATCCCCTGCTCCGTGAAGCCTACATTCGCCGATTTGCGCGTACGAATTTTACGGTGCATGTCGCGGTCAACGGTGAAGAGGCAATGAAGATGATCCAAGAGCAGACCCCTGATCTTCTCATCTGCGACATCATGATGCCGGTGAAGGATGGTTGGTCCGTCTTGGAATCATTGCCGAAAGAGAAGCGCCCGTTCCCCGTGGTCATGCTTACAAACTTGGACGACGACACGACACGAGAGAGATTGAAGAAATACCAGGTTGATGGATACTTGGTGAAGAAAGACATGACGCTCCATTCCCTTGTGGAAACAGCGGAAAAACTTCTCTCAGCTAAGAACTAATACTCCTCTCACTATGGAATTCATCACAAACATCGGCACCGTTCTCCAGGAACAAACCGCCACGCCGGCTCTCCTCATCTTCCTCTTGAGTGCGGTGTTCCTCGTTGCAGGTGTCGCGGTTAAAACATGGTCACAAGCGGTGCAATTGTCCTTTTTGGAATATAAGCCGCTGAACTGGATCGAATATACGCACCCGCACATGCCGTCGATGCGCCGCATCGTCACGATCGCTCTCTGCAGCGCCGTGCTCATCATCATGGCTCTCCAGATCATGCAGGGTTCATTCCTCTTCACCGATCCCTACCAAGGACTCAATGTCACGTCGCTCTTCATTCTCTGCGCCGCCATCGGCATCCTCGCGGAATTGAAGTGGAAGGGCGCCGGTGAATACACCTCAGCCGCTCTTGCAGGCACGGCCCTCGCATTCCTCTGCCTCCTCGTGCTCTTCAACGAGACGAACGCGACGGTCATGACACGCACGATCTCCCTCGTGCTCCTCCTCCCGACTATCGCTTTCTCCAGCTACGTCTTCGGAGGCAAGAAGCAGAACAAACTTTTCGTGGTCGCGTGCGGAGCATTCGTGTTCTGGATCTTCGCGTACTTGGTGCAGCAGTAAGGAGCGCCGCTAGAACGGACTGAGTTCTTCCATCCGTATCGCGTTCGCTATCAGCGTGAGAATGAGCAGGGCTATTCCACATGTGATAAGCAGTGTCGCAGCATGCACAACGCGAGCTCGTGCGAGGTAGCTTCCATACACGATGAACGCGATCGCGCAGACCATTTTGAAGAAGAAGCTCCAGAGTTCGCGTTGTCCGACTTGTTCCGTTGTACACGACACGCACGGAATCATGTCTGGGAAGATCGATAGGAGGACGCTTACCAAAAGACCCGCGACGGCCGCAAGGAGAACAGGAATAGTGTTATTGATAGTCATGGAGAGACTATAGAGCAAAACCACAATAACTCTGCAATACATGTAAGAGCAGAAGGGTTTCAGGCGTCGAATAAGAGTCGACGTGATTGCTTATCCGTTCTTTAGAACATCCTGTGATTTTGTCGATGCCATCTACGTTTCATGTCCTTTCACCGCGAAAAGGACTACAATTGCTGTTTCAACAGTCACTTTTCCGCTTGCACCTATGATAATCAACGCGGACTCTCTCATACCGCATCTCAAGGACAAAGTGCGTCCAACCCAAAGCGATGCCTCCAGACATTTGCTGTGCCCCAAGTGCGGCAAAAGAACGAAGCTCAGCGTCCTTGGAGATGGACGGAGAAAATGCAGTGAATGTGGCAAGAAGTTTCGCATCCACAAAGTGACAGTGGGGAACAAGTTGCAGCAGTGTTCCGAGATATTGCTGTGCTTCTGCCTCGACTTTTCCGCACACAGAACGTCACAGATCACGCATCACCGTTATCAGCTGGTTGCCACCTACTACGATCACTTCCGAAAGCTGCTCACCGAGAAGAGCCTTCCGCAGGAAAAAATCCAACTGCTCTCCGAACGGAAGAAGCATGGAAGCGAGGAGCACGACACATCACGGTGTAAATGGTGTAAGAGCAAACTGCGCGCGGGCGAAGGGAAACCGCCAGTCTTCGGCATTCAATTCCGAAAAGGTGGCGAGGTCTATATTGACCCGCTGAAGGACGAAGAGGCCATACTTCACTTCCATAGTTTCGGCGCGAGACACCACGCACCAGGACGTCGCGAGGGGTATGCAGGGTTCATTTGTTGCGGCAAATTCCACCGCTTCACGAATGATGAGCACGTGAAGGACGGCGCGGAGCAACTCTGGACATGGATCCGCGAGAGGGTGCGCAGTCACCACGGCATTTGGAAAAAGAACACCGGGTTCTATCTCAAGGAACTGGAATGGAAGTACAACAATCGATTGCTCCACCCTGACGCACAGGCGATCAAACTCATTGCGTTGATGCCCAAGGATTTCCTCACGAGCTGGATGATCAAGACGGAGACGGAATCCACTCCGAAGCCGAAGCGACGGTCCCCTCCCAAACGCTCAAAGAAATAGAAACTGGCTTGCTGCTCACGTTCGACGACGGCAAGACGCAGATCGGTCCAAAGCAGCGTCCGAGGCGTCTGATCCTGGCGACTTCATGTATGCGCAGCAGCTTGCGGAAAAGCCGTACGCGCCTATCGTTGTTGTTCTTTCCCCATACTCACATGCACACCTATCATTCCTCTAATACTCTGCAGAGCCGTCGGTTCGCTCGCGTACTGCAATCGTGGTTCCCTGCGATCCATCAGAAAACGTTCCCCGCAACGCCCGCGATCATCCTGTCGGCCGCGAGGCGCACGGCGAGTCGTATCGCACCACGCTTGAGAAGCAGCCGCTTTGCTGTCCTCAGCATCGTGGCGATATCTCTTCTGACGATCTCTACAAAGACCATGGCCGCGGAGCCCGTTCCCACGAACCAACCGAACAATGGGTTCTACCAAGGAGCGGATCCAGAATGGGCCACACTACACGCAACGTCTTTAAGTGGAACGGCCGAACATAGGCAGTACCACCGTGATGCAGCGAAAGCACACAGCGATTGGCATGAGCAAAATCGTGCGGCGCAAGGCACGTCTGCGTACGCAAATGATCATCGATACTTTCACCAAGAGAGAAACAGACTGCACCGCTTGTTCCATACGGCTCCTATCAATCCATAAATCCCCCCTCCCCCATGACCAACGATTTCACCGTCACCTACGACCTCTATAAAGCCGCCATCTTCCGCTACTACCTGTGGAAGTGCCGCGATCATGAAGTCGCCCAAGACCTAACGCAGGAAACGTTCCTGCGTTTGTGTCTCTGTCTGCAACGCGACGAGAAGGTGTTGAATACGCGCGCGTTCCTCTACCGCATCGCGCATAACTTGTTCATCGACCACGTTCGCAAGAAGAAAGAAGCCTCGCTCGACCAGATGCTCGAAACAGGATTCGAACCGAGCATCGATCCATGGCATCACACGTACAACCGTTTGGACGCCATGAGACCACTGAAGAAGCTCAGCAAGATGCGTAAGTCGTACAAGCAGGCATTGCGCTATCGATACATCAAGGGGCTCGCGCCTGCGGAAATTGCGACGATCACGGGCGAGACGGCAAACGTCGTTTCTGTGCGCATCTTCCGAGGACTCAGACACCTGCGCACCATGCTGAAAGATGCGCCGGTGCGCGTCGCACCAGCTGCAGTTCGTTGATGCTCCTCACACTCGCATCTCAATCCAGAAGAGCGTTCGTGGCTTCTTCTTTGGGACAACGTGAATCGGGACTCTGCGCTCGTATTGTGTGACTGCGTATGCGTGGACAAAGCCACCGAGGACTATGAAGAGCATGCCAAGCGCGAGTTGCTTCGAAGCGGAAGCACGCGCTGCAGCCTGAGTCGCTGCCTCTGCAAGAACGATCTGCTGTTCAGCTGCTCCGTGGAGCGTCTCTTGCACTTCCAACAGCGTAGAGCCGTTCTGGGTAAGAATGGAGCCCTGCAGAGCGGACCACTGCGTTGTAGCCGTGAGGGTCAACCCCACGATCAAGTACGCGCTAACGAGGAGAGAATGAATTTTGTGCATGTATTTCAAGACATTGTAGCAAAAATCAGTGGTTTGGTCCACTGTGATATGGTTATACTCTCCCGCGATCTTTCTTTGGGGCCATCGTCTAAAGGTTAGGACAGCGGGTTTTCAGTCCGCTAATCGGGGTTCGATTCCCCGTGGCCCTGCCACGTAAAGCCGTTAACATAAACTGCTTGGTCAATTCTGTTGGAGTTTGCTCATGCTATCGTAATAATGTGCATTGTCCTTACTGCAATGAGCGGCCAAAAAATTCACGCGATCATATTTTTCCTCAATTCCTCGGTGGAAAAGCTTGGGTATCCGCTTGTTCAATCTGCAATAACACCTTTGGTCATTCATTTGAAGCACATGCTTTCGAGAAATTCCAAAATTGGATGCTACTTTTCCGAAGAGCAGGAATGCAACCACCCAATCCAATGGTCTGGAGAAGAGTTACTCTCAGCCATGATGGCAAACAATATGATATTGATCAGGATCTGAATGCGACCTTATCCAGACCTTTAATAAAGAAAGATAAAACAACAGGTGAGATTACAGAAGTTACTGGCGCACCAGATACCGTAAAGATGATTGCCTCATCGCTGACCAAGAAAGGGTTAAGTTATTCATCTCCAACTAGTTCAAGCATTCAAATTGATCTCAGGGAGTTCAAACTTACGTATCCATTTGACGACGATCTGCGGCGATTTGCTATCAAAATGAGTCTTGCGGTTGCGCGTCATTTGCAATGTATTCCTGTAGTTTCTGATGACTGTCGCACGTATTTACTTACTGGGCAGACAGGCGAGAACGGCTCTCCTGTCTATATGGCGCTTGAGAAATCACCTGATCTTAATGCGATGAGACCACCAATGGGGCATGTAATATATTTGAGGCAAAATCCCACTGAAGGTAGAACCTATAGCATTGTGCAGTTGTTTGGTGGTATCCAGCTTTATTGTGATATTGGGGCTGATAGAAATTGCAAAGAATTCTCAATTGTAGGTGTACACGATCCAATTACTCATCAGGAACGCTTTGAATCGGTTGCGCCTATTGATTACGCACCACCCGATCGGTTTGTTCCGGCTGATCAACTCTTAAGCAAGGTCAGAGCTATTTTTGAGAATATGCGACAAGATCTCGTAAAGTTGTACGGGGATCAGGCACCTACATCCCTTGGATGTTAATTTATAAAACATCTTGCAAACTCAGAGTAGGCAACAAAAATGTTGCTTGTGACTCAGACCAAAAAGTTCGAATCATCTCTACTAGGGGCTGCCACTAAGCGCAAAAGATATTATGAAAAAGGCGGCCGCGAGGGCCACCTCTTTCGCAGTTACTTAGCAGCTTCCGCTACCGCAACCGCATCCACCACCAATCATGGGAAGATGAGAAAGTT
>CAZBSN010000011.1:11146-14353 GCA_964494435.1 uncultured Candidatus Peribacteria bacterium
GAGACGTGCGGGAGTTTCTCGAATTCTTTGAGGTAGAGAAGATGTTCCTGGCCGCGCGCGCCGACAATCACTTCGAGAGTGCATCCGTGGTGCACGGACGCCGCCGCAATGAAGTACATCGGAGCCGCACCGTAGCCTCCTGCCACGAGTGCAATGTGCTGTCCGGGCTTCCACTCGTAACTCGTGCCAAACGGGCCTCTGAGACCGACCAAATCCCCTACTCCAAGCTTTGAGAGAGCGATGGTCGTGTCGCCGACTGCAAAGAACGTGATCTTTGTGACGGCACCATCGTCGTACGCAACGCTCATCGGAACTTCATCGACGCCCGGAACCCAGACCATGACGCCTTGTCCCGGCTTGGCGCCGAGCGAGCAGTCGAAGGTGAAGGTCTTCACCATCTCGGTGTCCTGCGCCACGGCCGAGATGCGGTATGTGCGCGGAAGATTGCTCTGGAGGGGAATCGCTTGGATCATTTTTTGCGGGGTGAGGCTTTCTTCGCGGGAGCGGAACCAGAGCGAGCTGCGAGCTCTTTGTGCATGCCACCGATCATGTCTTTGACGTCCCACACTCCTTCGTTCGTGCACCACATCTGCATCTCGTCGCAGACTTTCGAGAACACATCAATGCCGCGCGATGCAACGCCCGTTCCGATGCCAACGAGCGTCGCGCCTGCGAGCATAATTTCGAGCGCGTCTTCTCCGGTTTCAATTCCTCCCGTTCCGATAATCGGGAGTTTTCCTTCAGTCGCAGCATAAACGTCGGCCACACAGCGAACGGCGATTGGCTTGATACCCGGACCAGACAAGCCTCCAGTTTTGTTCGCGAGGATGGGATAGCGGCTTCGAAGGTCGATCGCCATCCCAGGCCCTACCGTGTTGATGACAGTGAAGCCATCGGCTCCAGCCTCGGCACAGGCGAGCGCAATCTGTTTGATGTTCTCAACGTTGGGCGAGAGCTTGATAAACACCGGCGTCTTTCCAGAGACCTTCTTCACCGCCTTCGTGACAGCCGCGGCATCGGGTGCGGAACACGCGAAGGGTCGTCCGAGCTCATCTTCAACATTCGGACAGGAGATATTCACTTCGAGCATGTCGGGTCCAAGACCGCAGATGTACTGAGAGACGTCGGCATAGGTCTGCACAGACTCCGCGATGACGTTGGCGATGAGCGGCACGGGTTTGTCGGCCAAGTACGCTCCGATCTCTTCCTTTGCTTTCTCTGGGCCAGCATCCGGCACGCCGACGGCGTTGAGCGTCCAGTGTTCGGTCCCGATGATCGTGGGATTGGGGTGGCCTTTGTGTTCCCGATTCCAGAGAGACTTTGTCGTGATACCACCAGCGCCATTCTTTGCGACCAGTCGCCAGCTCGACGCCGTGATGCCCAAAATGCCCGACGCGAGAACGGTTGGGTTCGGGAAGGTGACGCCGAGGACAGTTTGAGACAAGTTCACGTCTTGAGTGTATCAGTGAAGTCTCACGCGATCATCGTTTTACAACCGCACTCATCAACCCCGCGAACAGCGGATGCGGCCTGTGCGGCCGGCTCTTAAACTCCGGGTGGAACTGGCTGCCAAGCATGTACGGATGATCCTTCACTTCGACGATTTCCATGAGTCCCCGCTCCTTCCAAAGTCCGGAGAAGATGAGTCCCTTCGCTTCGAGATCCTTCTGGAACTTCAGGTTGAACTCGTAGCGATGACGGTGGCGTTCGCTGATCACCGGCTTTCCGTAGACCTTCGCAGCCTTGGATCCCGGAAGCAGCTTGCACTCGTACGCACCCAGACGAAGCGTGCCACCCTTGTCCTTGTCTTTGTGCTGACCGGGAAGGAAGTGAACGACGTACTTGTCGTGACCGAGCTTTCCTTCTTCATCGAACTCTTCACTCGTGAGTTTCGGATCGTTGAGCATGCTCCGTGCGAACTCAATCGCGAGGATCTGCGCGCCGAGACAGAGTCCGAGGTACGGAATCTTCTCCGTGCGAGCGTAGCGCGCCGCTTTGATCTTCCCTTCGATGCCGCGTTTGCCAAATCCACCTGGAACGACGATGCCATCGGCAGTGCGTAGTTTCGCCCATTCCTTCTTGTCATCCTTTTCGAGTTTTTCGCTATCAACCCACAGAATCTCGGCTTTCGCTCCTGCGAAGGTCGCGGCTGTTTTGATCGATTCAATCACACTGAGGTACGCATCTTCGAGGTTCGTGTACTTCCCGACGAGTGCGATCTTTATCTTCTTCTTCGCAGCGGCATGACGTTTGCCTCCTTCGATCCACGGCTTCATGTCGGGCTTGAGTTCACCGAGCCCCAGCTGACGACCGATGATTTGACCCACTTTGTGTTTCTGAAAACTCTCGGGAACATCGTAGATGGAACGAAGCGTGGGAGCCGGGACAACTGCTTCACGTGGTACGCCGCAGAACTTCGCAATCTTATCGAGCAAATCTGGAGCGATGGCATAGTCTGCTCTCGCGAGGATCATGTCGGGTTGGAGTCCAATACGCCGAAGTTCGCGCACCGAGAGCTGCGTCGGCTTGGTTTTGAGTTCTTTGCTTCCCGCCAAGTACGGCAGAAGCGTGAGATGCACGTGATAGATGTGCTCCGATCCAAGCTCGCTCTTGAGCTGACGCACGGCTTCGAGGAATGGTTCTCCCTCGATGTCTCCGACGGTTCCACCAACTTCCACCAAGAGGATGTCTGCGCCGCTTTCCGTCGCTGCTTTCTTCATTGAGTTCTTTATAGCATCGGTGATGTGCGGGACAACCTGGATCGTTCCTCCGAGGAAATCTCCTTTGCGTTCACGACCTAAGACTTCGGTGTAGATCTTTCCCGTCGTGACGGTTGAGAGCTTGCTCATCGGTTCATCGATGAACCGTTCGTAGTGTCCAAGATCTAGGTCAGTCTCAGCACCATCGTCCGTGACGAACACTTCACCGTGCTGGAATGGACTCATCGTTCCCGGATCCACGTTCAAGTAGGGATCGAGCTTTAACACAAATACCTTGAGCCCGGATGCTTTGAGAATTGCTCCGATGGATGCAGCCGCAATGCCCTTTCCCAAGCTTGAACACACGCCTCCTGTGACGATCACGTAGCGAGGGCTGTTCTTTCCCCCTCCCCCTGGAGTTCTTTTCTTGGACGTCTCTCTCGTGCGTGTGACCATACGGATAAAACTGGGCAAGATCTGGGGAGAAGCCCGCGTCTATGATACGGAA
>CAZBSN010000012.1:0-6572 GCA_964494435.1 uncultured Candidatus Peribacteria bacterium
CGATGTCGTATCGGAGCGTTTCATTGAGCGACGTGCCGAACTGAAGCGTGACGTTCGTCGTGGCAGTGTCGTTCGCGTCGATCACGAAGGTGTCGCGGTTCGTGCCACCGGGGATGGTCGCGACCGGCAGCAAGCCGCCGCTTCCGAGGATCGGAATGGATCCACTACCCGTGCCGATTTCACGCTGATCGAGTAAGTCGGCGTTCTGCGCAAACGGCACAGAAAGGATCGGCGAGCGGTCGATGAGCGGATCGTCGGTGTTGGTATCGAGAAGCTCATAGGCCGTGTTCGCGCTCGCGGACGGTTTCACTTCGACCTGGAGGAAGAGGTTGTCCAAGTTCGCCGCGCTGACGACCGCAAGATCGGGGAGCGAGGCGCCCGTGCCGAGCACGACGGAGAAGTATCCGTTGCTGTCGGGCGTCACCGTGAAGACTTCGGTGTAACCGGCGTAGCTCGTGGAGAGCGTGTTGATGGCTCCCGCTCCATCGACGTCGCCTGTTTGGTAATCGCGGCTGTACCACTGGCTGAAGCGGATGCTGTGCGGGTCTGTGATGGGATCACCACTCGCGTCGAGCAGGTGCCCGTTATAGACGTGGCGCTGCGGAGAGGAGACGGCGGCGAACGCGCTCGGCAGCGACAGCACGAGCATGAGAAGCGCGAGGAGAGTGCAGATCGCGATCCTGAACCAGCGTCGGCTGTCTGGGCCCATGCCGAGGTATTCGGCCATGAGAAGGAATGCCGCGAGGACGCCCAAGAGGAAGCAGAGGAGCAAGAGCAGCCAGGAGAAGGGCAATGCAATGCACGTTGCAATCGCAACCTGAGCGGCGTGGAGCATTGGAAGAAGCGCTCCAGATGCGGAAGGTTCACCCGGCGTCAGATCGATCGGATGCCAGAACGGACCTGGGCAGAGGTATGCCGGGCAGAGGATGTCGCCAGAACCTGCAGGCGGAGCACCGTGCAGAGGTTCTGATCCAACAGAGGAAGCGACTGTAGAAGCTGAAGACGAAGAGGATTCCGAGGACAATGACGATCGCGATGAAACAGACGATCCGCGTGACGCTGGTGGTGGATTAATTGGCGGGTCTCCACGATGTCCACCGTCGTCTGTACTTGAGGAGGCAGCGGATGTTGCAACAGAGGAAGATGCAACCGAGCTGGCACGCGGCACAGGCGCGGTTGTGATCTGGAAGTTCTGACTGTGCATCGGCGCCTCCTGACGCCACGTGATGTCACCCCGCATACGGTAGTTCTGCGATTCATGACCGCTTGCTTCAGCATGACCCGGCCCCACTTCTTGGAGCGTGTACGACGCGCTCTCCGCGGCAAGCACGGATTGTGGCGCAAGGCAGCTTGCCACCGTGAGGAGCAGTGCAAGTCGCTGGCCGAGGATGGAAGAGAATCGGCGCATGTTATGAAGCAAGAGGATTGGGGAGCATCGGAAGACCACGCGTAGAAGGCGTTCTGCGCGGCGTCGGAGAAGCGATAGGGGATTCGATCTCTGCATTCATTCCTTCTGTGCGCTTTCGCAGATGTGATGGGGTGTCTGCAAAAAACATCCTGTGACGCGCGATGACGCGACCAACAGTCGAGACCGAGACCGTCATGCCATGACGCGATTGCAAAATTTCCCGCACTTTCTCTTTTCCGAGCAGAGGCTCCGCCATGCGAATCGATCGAATGCATTCGATGACGCGCACATCTGTTTCAGGCTCTCGCACAACGTGGGGACGACGGGAATATTCTTCGATACATGAGGCGTCGCGCGGATTGAAACGATCAGCCCAACGCAAAAACGTTGAGCGTGCGATACCGAAGTGGCGGCAGGTCAGACTGATATTTCCCCCATGCTCGAGAGCGAAGAGGAACCATCGAAGTCGCTGCACTGCTCCGTGGCTCAGCTCCAAACTATCCGCTCGCTTGAGCAGATGCTTCACTGGCCGACTCGTGATACGTCCGATGTGCATGAGGTATGTATGTTTGTGAATTGGTATTATTATATAACTTAGTTGCTTATTTGTCTAGTATAGTTCATAGATAATGATCTTCTGGCTTCAGAAAGAGCTAAAACAGCTCATTTTCCAGAGAGAGATACTGTTCGAGATCTATCGGAACTATGCGCATTTCAGAGGGGGCTGCGGTACAAAAGAGGCTGCGAATGTATCGCCGCTCTGTGAGCTTTTGCCCGCTCGTGAGCTCCTCATTCGGAGACTCATGCCCCACGCCCTGTATCTGAGTTTTTGGCTGAGGGACGGGATCGCTGCAAACGCCGGCGGAAGAACGATCGACGAAGATCTCTCTGAGATTGTCGCATCTGGATGCAGTGACTGATGCAACATGCATGCAAGAGTGATGGAGAAAATCATATGTGTTTGAACATCCTGTTCTGCCTGGGGTTCTGCCGGAAAGAACAGATATTCCTATTTCATTCGACCACAGCCCGAAGCCGTTCTTTTGCAGTGCCTTCTGTCGCAAATGTGTCTGGGCTTTGCTTGTTGCAACAGCGATCCACTGCTAGCATCCGCTCGTTTCTCCCCCACTTTCAATGGTTGCTGTCCGCGCCCTCCCCATCCTCGTGAGTTTGAGCCTGCTGCTCCCCGCAACTGCGGCGGCGCAGAGCGCATCCTTCACGGACGTTCCGGCCTCCCATCCGACATTTCAGGCAGTCGAATACTTGAAAGTGAAAGGAGTGTTGCAAGGATACGCAGACGGCACGTTCAAGCCTGACGCAAAGGTGAATCGCGCGGAGGCGCTGAAAATCATCGTCGCCCCAGTCGTGCCGGAGGGCGGTCTTTCCGCAACAACATCCGTGTACTCCGACGTTCCAGCGGGTTCGTGGTACCTGCCGTATGCAGAGGCCGCGAGACAGATTTTTGGGATCATCGATGGACCGCCAAAGACAACGACCTTCGCTCCAACACGCAACGTGAACAAAGCGGAGTTCATCAAAATGACGCTGCTCGCACAGCGCATCGATCCGATGTCCGCTCTGTCTGAACTGCGCGGCGGGCTCGCAACCGACGTCGCGAGTTCGAGCGAATGGTTCTATCCGTACATACGCTTCGCCGTCGCATCGTCGATGACGATGGTCGATGAAACGGGCGCGCTGAATCCAGGACAAGAACTGACGCGTGGCCAAGTGGCGATCTTCCTGTACCGCCTCGACATGTTCCTCCAAGGTCGACGCACGCAAGCATTGCTCTCGGAAGCTGAAACAGAAATCGTCAATGTCCTCCAGCTCTTCGAGCAGCGGGACATTTTGAATGCGGAGTACGCCGCCAACCGTTCCATCGTCGCCGCACGAGGCGCGCTTTTGAGCGCACCGGATGAGGGGGTGGTGAAGGGGGCGGTCAAAGTCGCAGAAGGCTTCCAGGTGCTCGTGCAAGGCTATAAGGCCGGCGTTGAAGGCCGACTCGACGACGTGATTTCACTGTCCGGCACCGCGTGGCACTTGGCGACGAAGGCGCAGGAATTCAGCCCGCATCTCGTGGATATCGTTGCGCAAATGCAAGCAATCGCGAAGGGCATGGCCGATGAAGCTCGTGCTCTCAAGGCCGCGCAACCCACGGCGCAGTGATCCGTCATTATCACCGATGAAAAGCCTCTGCGTCTTCTGCGGCTCCAGTCCCGGTCGCAGCGAGCGCGTACGTGAGATCGCGCGTGCACTTGGCGTGGAATTGGCGAAACGCGACATCACGCTCGTGTTTGGCGGAGGTCGTGTGGGACTCATGGGCGTCGTCACAGACGCCGCACTGGAAGCTGGAGGGAAAGTGATCGGCGTGCTGCCGAAATTTCTCGCGACGGAAGAAGTGCCGCACGATCGACTGACGGAACTCTTCCTCGTCGACACGATGCATCAACGCAAAGCAATGATGGCCGAAAAATCAGACGCGTTCATCGCTCTGCCGGGAGGGCATGGCACGCTCGACGAACTCATCGAAATCATCACGTGGGCACAACTCGGACTTCACAAAAAACCGATTGGCGTTGTGAATATCGACGGTTTCTTCGATCACCTCATCAAGTTCTTCGACCGCGCAACGGAAGATGGTTTCATTCATCCGTCACATCGAGGGGCGATCACGATCGCGGATGATTTTCATACGCTCCTCGATGCGTTTGAAGCGCCGAAGAAGAACCTGACATGACGAGATTCCAAGATTCCCAGATCCCTGGAATCCCAGACTTCCTGGAATCTTGGATTCCTCGGAATCCTGGAATCACGTTTTCTTCTTTCCTCTCCATGCGCGCTTCGGACTCGTCTTTTTCTTTTCGAGAAGTTCCACCGCTTCGTCGAGCGTGATCGTTTCGGGCGTGAAGCGCTTTGGAACAGAACAGTTCGTGTCGCCATCCGTCACGTATGGACCGTAGCGTCCGCTCTTCACGAAGACGTCTTTGCCTGAAGGATTTTTGCCGAGCGTGCGCAGCGGCTCTGCGGCTTTCTTCTTCCGTTCGGCTGACTCAACGACGTATTGCACGGCTTGCTGCAGCGTCACGGAACCAGGATCGATCTCGCCGAGACTTGCGGTTTTCTCGCCCCACTTCACGTACGGCCCAAACCGACCGAGGAAGACCGTCACTTCGCCGCCGTCATGCACGCCGAGTTTGCGCGGGAACGCGAGGAGACTCATTGCTTGCTCCATCGTCGCATCATCGATGAGAATGTGCTTTGGCAGTGACGCCGTCTTCAATGATTCCTTCTTCACTTTCTTCTCACCTTTCTTCGGCTTCGGCGCATTGGGATCCAATCGACCGAGTTGAACGTACGGCCCAAAACGACCCGTGCGCACGATGACTTCGAGGCCTGTCGTCGGATCTTTTCCAAGCACGCGCTCCTTCAAGATATCCGATTTCTTGATGTCCTTCGTCTTCTGATCGACGTGCTTCTTGAAGGGATCGAAAAATCCATGGAGGAACTCTTTCGTTTTCACATTTCCTTCGGCGATGTCATCGAGTGACTGTTCCATCGTCGCCGTGAACGCCAAGTCGACGATGTTCGGGAAATGTTCCTTCAGAAGATCGGTGACGGTGAACGCTATCTCTTCCGGGATGAGCTGCTTGCCGTCTTTGCGGATGTAGCCGCGCTGCTGCACGACGCTGATCGTTGGTGCGTACGTGGATGGACGACCAATGCCTTGCTCTTCGAGCATCTTCACAAGACTTGCTTCTGTGTAGCGTGGCGGCGGCTTGGTGAAGTGTTGTTCCGGCGTGAGCTCATCGAGATCCAATGCATCACCTTCCTTGAGCGGCGGAAGAATCGCTTCGCTGTCATCGCCTTCGGGGTGTTCGTCGCCTTCGTCCCGATCTTCACGGTACACGCGGAGGAAACCGTCGAAGATGATTGTTTGGCCTGTGGCGCGGAAAGTGTACTTTCCAGCTGAGATATCAGCACCGACGCGCTTAAACTCCGCCTGGGGCATCTGTGTCGCAACCGTGCGGTTCCAAATGAGCGTGTAGAGCTTGAGTTGTTGATGATCGAGCACCGCTTCGAGACTCTCCGGTGTGCGGCTGATCTCGGTTGGGCGAATTGCTTCGTGCGCTTCCTGTGCGCCCTTGGATTTATTTTTGAACGCGCGCGGCTCCGCGAGCACGTACTCGCGACCGAATTTTTTCTCGATTGTTTCTTTCGCGTCCGCGAGAGCTTTCGTGCTGAGGTTCACGGAGTCCGTACGCATGTAGGTGATGAGACCCACAGGACCTTCTCCTTTGCCGAGCGAAATACCTTCGTAGAGTTGCTGTGCGACGACCATCGTCTGCTTCACGGAGAAGCCGAGCTTGCGCGCTGCTTCTTGTTGGAGTGTCGACGTCGTAAATGGCGCCGTCGGATTGCGGCTCACTTCTTTCTCTTCCGTCTTTATGACCGTGTACGACGCTCCTTTCAGATCGTTCAAGATCGTGTCCATTTCCTCCTGTGTGGAGGGAACGAATTTCTCGCCATCGCGCTGGGAGAGCGCCGCCTTAAATGCTTCTTTTTTGGCTGTCTCAAGCGCAGCGTGAAGCGACCAGTATTCAACTGGATTGAATGCGCGGATCTCGCGCTCGCGATCAACGATGATGCGCACAGCGACGGATTGCACACGACCGGCGGAGAGTCCGGAGTAGACCTTCTTCCAAAGAAATGGCGAGAGCGTGTAACCCACGAGACGATCAAGGATGCGTCGCGCTTGCTGTGCGTCGACAAGCTCCATGTTGAGCGTGCGAGGATTCTCCACTGCGTGCCTGATCGCGCTCTCAGTAATTTCGTGAAACGCGATGCGCTTCACATGTTTGTAATCTTTGATCTTGAGCGCCTGCGTGAGGTGCCAACCTATGGCTTCCCCTTCGCGGTCTTCATCAGTCGCGATCCAGAGCTCGTCACATTTCTTCAATTCCGCTTTTAATTTTTTCACCACCGACTCTTTCTCTTTCGTCACTTCGTACGTCGGTTCGAAATCCGCATCGACGTCAACGCCGAGTCCGCTCTCCGGTAAATCGCGAATGTGGCCCATGCTCGCTTCCACAATAAATTCTTTTCCAAGAAATCGTTTGATTGTCTTGGCCTTGGCCGGGCTCTCTACGACGACGAGGTGTGGCAT
>CAZBSN010000012.1:6672-14121 GCA_964494435.1 uncultured Candidatus Peribacteria bacterium
GAAAGTCGAGAGGGCTTGTCAAAACTGCAGAATTCTTGGCAGAAACGGTCATTCTGCAAGGAATTTTGAGGTTCTCTGATCATTGTTTGTGCTCAGGGTTTTAGGCTTACCTAAGCCAAGGAACCATTTTTTTGGCTTGAGGAAGCCATCGCCTAGAGCTGTTTGGCTTGCCTAAGCCATGGGTGCTCGTAGACTGAACAACGTCCTCCTATTTTCTCCCCCCAATCACTATGTCCAAGCAGGACCTGATTGCGCACATCGCGAACGCCTCCGGCATCACGAAGCGCGCTGGCGCTCAAGCGCTCGAAGCACTCACGAGCATGATCACGCGCGAGCTCAAGAAAGGTAACTCCGTGACGGTCACGGGCTTCGGCACGTTCCGCGTCAGCAAGCGCGCCGCTCGCATGGGTGTGAATCCTCGCAATCCTTCCCAGAAGATTTCGATCCCGGCAATGAAGGTTCCATCCTTCAAGGCTGGCAAGACGCTCAAGGACGCTGTCCGCTAATCGTCTTCACTACCTCGTAAGAAAAGAACCTCCGTAACACGAGGTTCTTTTTAAATTCTTCAGTGCTCATTTTGCCTCTCCCTCTGGGAGAGGCCGGTCCGTCGCGGACCGGGTGAGGGGCGGCCAGAGCCCTGAGCACTAGAGACGACTCCATTCCTCTGCTACAGTGCCCGCACTTACCGATTTGCTATGGATACTGCGTTTGTACAACAGACCGTCGTCGCCCTTCTCGATCACCTGACGCTTCCGCACGGAAACGTTGTGGCTCGCATGGATGGCGACAGCGTTCGCGTCGACATCGAGTCGAGTGAAGCAAGCCGCATCATCGGCTGGCATGGTGAAACATTGAACAGCATTCAGCATTTGGCGAAGTCGATCGTCCGCACGAAGGAGAAGCTCACGGGCTCACCGCTCATCATCGTCGACGTCGACCAGTATCGCGCAATGCAGGAAGAGAAGGTGAAGCGCATTGCCGAAGCAAAAGCCGATCTCGTTCGCCGCACGGGAAACCGCATCGCACTCTCACCGATGTCGCCGTACTTCCGCCGCATCGTGCACCTGCATATTGCAAACACACCCGCACTAGCGGACCTCACAACAGAATCGATCGGAGAAGGGGATTATCGCCAGATTGTGCTGCGATTGAAGACCGAGAAGAAGGATCCTATGTCGAGCGGCGAAGAGCTGACACCGACGATTGCACCTGCAGACGACGGATTAGAGAATCTCGATATTTGATTCTGTCCCGCACCCACGAAGGGGTGCTGCTGGATTTTTAAACTTAGCAGCAGCCGTTCCCGGCTGCGGCATCATTCCCTCGTCTTCTTCCACTCCTCTAAAATCCTTTTCTCTTCCCGTGAAAGCTTCGTCGGAATGTCGACGGTGATTTCAACGTAGTGATCTCCATGGCGTGAGCGGTTGAGTTCTGGGAGGCCTTTCCCTTTGAGACGAAGAACTTGTCCCGGCTGCGTTCCTGCCGGAAGCGTGACGGTTGATTTGCCATGCGGAGTCTCGACCTCGATGTCGGCTCCGAGGATTGCATCGATCGCATCGACGGTGACGACTGACTTCGTATCGGCGCCGTCGCGAACGAAACGCGAGTCAGGACGAACGCGGACCGTGACGTAGAGATCGCCGGCGGGCTGACCGCGAAGTCCCGCATCGCCTTCGCCTTGAAGCCGCAACTGCTGGCCGTCATCAATACCTGCGGGAATGTCGATTGCGACCGTTTCTGAGCGCGACACACGACCATCCCCCTTACAGGTTGAGCACGCCGTTTCTGGAATCGTGCCGGCTCCTTGGCACTCAGAACACACGCCGCGCTGTTGGATCGATCCGAAGAACGACTGCGTCACACGCGTCACTTGTCCCGTGCCGTTGCACGTTTTACATGTGACGGTCTTGCTCCCTTTTTCCGCGCCCGAACCGCGACACACATCGCACGAACGAAGGCGCGTGAGTTTTACCTGGACTGTTTTCTTTTCGAGCACATCTTTCAGATCGATCTCGATCGCGATGCTGCGGTCTTGTCCTTGTGTCCGCTTCTTCGCGCCGCGCCCGCCGCCTCCTGAGAAGAAATTTTCGAAGAGATCGCTGATGTCTCCGACGTCGCCGAAGCCCCCCTGGAATCCGGAGAAATCGAACCCGCCCGGAGCTCCGCCGCCCCCGCCTCCCGTATGACCGAATTGATCGAACATCTGCTTCTTTTTTGGATCCGAGAGCGTCTCGTACGCCTCGTTGATTTCCTTAAATTTCGTTTCTGCTTCTTTCTCACCTTTATGCTTATCCGGGTGCCATTCCTTGCTCATTTTCCGATACGCTTTTTTGATGTCGTCCTGGGACGCATTTCGGTCAATTCCGAGCACGGCATATGGATCCTTGGCCACGGAAGCCAGTGTACTACAGCCCGTCTGCGCTAGATACCGAAGCCAAAGTATGCTATACTCATGAGATGGCTCAAGACACACTTCAGCGTCGCAAAAGCCTCCTCACGGCACTCATTGCCATGGTCGGAATTACGTCCGTCGCGATCATCATCCCGATGCTCGTGCCGGCGTCGTCTCCCACGCAAGCTCTGATCGCCAGACAGAAGACGCATGACGTGTGGAAGGTGTTCGAAGAGGACGACGTCATGAGCGGGGCCACGATCCCCGCGGACACGAACGTCGTGTTTCACGTGCCGTTCATCGTCGACCGCATCAGCCGCGAAGTGTTATTCGGTCTTCAAGGAAAAAACGTTCGTTACTGGGGCTATTGCTATCCGGAGAACAACGATCCTGACGTCGTGGACCGCAGAGTCGGACTGAAGGGGCTTCTCTTCCTGTCGGAACGGGAACGCGAAGTGCGCGCAGAAGAAGCGGAAGCGGCGCGCGCGCGATACAGCCTGGAGAACCTGCCGACGCAGGAAGAGTTGGAAGCAATTGAGACGAGACCCGCGACGCAGATTCGTCACCAGATCGATTTCTTCAAGGGCGGACAGCTCTGTTACCTCATGACCGAAACGCCGCTCGCGATCGGCATTGATGAAGACGATGACCGCCTGAATACCAGAGTGGAATATGATCTTGGAACCAATCCCCTCAAGCCCGACACCGACGGCGACGGGATCTTCGACGGCATTGAAAAGCAATTTCGGACAGATCCGCTCAACCGCGACACCGACAATGACGGCATTCTTGACGGCATTGAGGATGCAAACTGGAACGGGATCATCAATAAAGGTGAAACAGATCCACGCACAACCGACTTCGATCGCGACGGCTTGTGCGACGGAGTGTGCCGTACGCGGCTCAGCAACGGACAAGTGCTCTTCCTTGGGGAAGACAAGAATCTCGATGGAAGTGTCAGCGCGAATGAAACAGACCCGCGTTTGAAAGACACCGACAATGACGGCATCAATGACTTTCAGGAATACCTCGTCTGTCTCACGGCAGGCAGACGGGCCTGTAAGTAATTCCCCACTTCGCTATGCGCATCTTCCTCACTCTCCTCACGGCATTCCTCTTACTCCCGACAACGGGACATGCTTATCTCACGCCGGAGGACGTGCTCTACGGAAACACGGGCACAGTCGACGCACCGCCGAACGCTCGCGGCGCGCGTGCTGCACGGGCTGCTCAGGAAGCAGAATACGATGCGAGGCGCGAACAAGACGACGTAGACAGCGCTCCGGCAGAAGAACCGGAGGAAGAGTCCATGGAAGAACCGGACGAGGTGTTACACGGTGCTCCTCCAGCAGAGGAAGAAAGTGCACTGACTCCGGAAGAAATGCGCGTCTTGGAACGCATGCGAGATAACGACTCTGTGATTTTGTCAGCCCCTGGAACGGAAGTGCTGCACGGCGGAGCGCCACTCGCAGACACGGGTCCAGAAACCATCATTGCGATGCTCCTCGGAGCCTGCGCGATTGGGTGGACCTTGAGGATGGCGATGGCGAAGTAAGGACTTCGACGATTTCGACGACTACGAGGACTTCGACGATGCGTCGTATCTCCAAATTCCTTCATAGTGCTTTTCATACGAAGAACGCGAAACATGAGTCTGACATTCATAAAACCTTCCTCGATATCCTCGATTTCTTCGACATCCTCGATATCCTCTTTCGTCGTGGTACCCTCCTTTCGTGAGCTCACTCTCTCTGACCGGCAAGCGGTGGATATTCTCTCCAGCAGAGGCGGGAACGGACGCCGTGCTCAATGATCCAGCGACGCTCGTTGCATTCTTGTTGGAAGCACGCGGCATCAATGCGGCACAAGTGGGAGAACAATCGTGGAACGATCCAAACATCTATGCGGATGTTGGACGGGCGGTGGAGCGCGTGCGAACGGCAGTGGATCGCACAGAACGCATCGGCATTTTTGGTGATTACGATTGCGATGGCGTCACGGCAACAGCGCTTGTCCTGCGTGCGCTCAGGCGAAGAGGAGTGGAGCCCATCGTCCGCCTCCCACATCGCGTTCGAGACGGCTACGGACTGAAGGAATCGCATGTGGATGAGCTCCATGCCGAAGGTGTGAAGCTTCTCATCACCGTCGACACGGGCATTTCGGCACACGCAGCAATGGAACGCGCGGCTGCGCTCGGCATCGACGTTTTAATCCTCGATCACCACCATGTCGTGACTGCGCCGCGCGCGTACGCGATCTTGCATCCGTTGCTCGTTCCGAATTTTCCACAACCGTGTCCCGCGGCGGCGGGTGTGGCGCTCGCGTTCGTGCATGCGCTCGAATCCGAGGAGTGGGAAGACCGTGATACTGATCTGGTCATCGCGGCGATTGGCACTGTCGCCGATCTCGTGCCGCTCAAAGGAATAAACCGCCGACTCGTGCAAGAAGGTTTGCGAGCAGCAACACGCTTAGGCAGCGGACCTCTCAAAGACTTCATTGATGCAGCGATGGAAAAGAAAGTGCTCAAGAGCACGGACATCGCCTTCCGTCTCGCACCCCGCATCAACGCCGCTGGCCGCATGTCAGACCCCATACTCGCGCTGAATGCCTTACTCGAAGGTGGCGCACTCCTCTCTGATCTCGAAGATCTTAATCGCACGCGGCAGGACGAAACTGAACGCGCGGTGAAGAAAGCCCTCGCTGGCATACTGGAGAATCCCGCAGCAGCTGGCTCTTTTCTGTCGATCGCAGGCACGGAGTATCCACATGGAATTCTTGGACTCATTGCAGGAAAACTGACGGAGAAATTCGGCCGTCCGAGTATGGCGGTGAACATCGAAGGCGAACTCTGCACGGCGTCGCTGCGAGGACCTCTGTCCTACAACATCGCAGAGGCTCTTCATCGCCACGCACATCTCTTAGTGAGCTACGGCGGTCATGCACAGGCCGGAGGCGCGACGTTTGCACTCGAACAGTACATGGCACTCGCAGATGCATTGGAACGCGATGCATTGGAACGTATTCCGGCGGATTCTCTCGCACCGACGATCGCACTCGATGCAACGCTCTCGCCCGTCTCACTCACGCGCGACTTTGTGAACGCTCTCGCGGAACTCGAACCATTCGGTCAGGGGAATCCTGAACCTCTATTTCTGATTAAAGGCGCAGTGCTCGATCGCACCCGTCGCGTGGGAACGGAAGGTCGACACCTCCAAGCGAAACTTGGAAACATTGGCATGATTGGATTTGGTCTTGGGCATCTTTCGGAACAACTAAGCGGCGAGGTCGATCTCGCGTGTCGGATTACAGAAAATGAATGGAATGGCAGACGTGATGTTCAATTATCAGTCGTCGACATTCGTGCGGCGCAGCCGCTGAAAGAACCCGTTCCGAAGGCTGGCTCTGCGAAGAAACTCCGTGTTTAGACTGGAGCTAATTTTCCTTCCATCTCAAAGACAACCATCACCGGTACGCTGAGTGCGGCGGCGATTTTGTAGGCGAGGAGAATCGAAGGGTTGGATTGTCCGCGCTCGATCGACATGATCGTTTGGCGTGAGACGCCCGTGCGCAGGGCAAGTTCTTCTTGCGTCATGCCGTGCTCAAAGCGCAGACGGCGGATGTGGTTCTTGAGTGAGACTGACATAGGGAGGGCCCTATCTTACGGACGAGTGACTGACACGCAAGCGTATTTCGGATGGCAGAGGAAATTAGTTGATGGCACAGCCATCATCGCGTCGCATTAACGAAAGAATCCTGTGTCAAAACCGAGCACGTACACCGCGAGTGGAATCAAATAGATCGCAAACCATGCGAAGCTGTACGTACGAACAAAGCGCCGCAAGAAGAGAATCGCGATGACGCTCACGATCATCGATGTACCGAATCCAGCGACCGATACATGAACCGGCGGGAAGACAACGATGCCGTCGAACGAGTCGATGAAATTTTTCAGAACCGCACCCGTGATGATGGGGAGTGCGAGAAGAAAGGAAAAGTTGAGCGCATCTTCGCGCTTCATGCCAAGCGCTCGTCCCATGCTCACCGTGAGCCCCGAACGCGACACGCCGGGCAGAATCGCCAGAGCCTGCGCAATGCCGACGAGAATGGTGATCACGATGGTCACAGGGCCGTCGTACGTCGCTCTCTTGCGTGCAATCCACTCTCCCGCAACGAGGAACGCAGCCGTGATGAGGAACCCCACAGCGGCTGCTGAGAGCGTGCGCAGATCTCCTGCGATGACATCTTCGAAGAACAGTCCGGCGAGAGCTCCTGGGATCGTGCCGAGGACAAGGAGCAGCGCAAGCTTCCATGCTGTGCTTTTCCAAAGGAGAAGATCTCGCAGGAGACGGAACCACACATCGCGGAATCCAATGACGATCGCAATCAAGCTGCCGCAATGGAGCAGAATGTCGAATCCCAGTGCATCGCGACCATCAAGTTCTCCACCGAGGAAGAGAGAAGCGACAACAAGATGTCCGTCGCTCGACACCGGAAGAAATTCCGTGACTCCTTGAATGACACCGAGGATGACTGCAGTGACCAGGTCCATGGGAACAGTGTACGCAGAAGCAACGAGGAAACGAGCCATTGTTACTGTCTACTAACTGCGGCTTTCCGCCACTCCTCATTTTTGCCGTGCTATAGCGGAATTTGCTACCATCCTCTGAAAGAATGTCCTCGCAATTTCCATTCCACGGCATCTTCTCCGGTCTTGGGCAAGACTCGCTTGAGCCCGAAGAAGCGTCATCAAAAAGTTCCGGCTCCGTCACGGGCGACACCGGCCAAGTCGCCGTCGACATTTACGAGTACGATAATTACTACATCATTCGCGCGCCGATCGCGGGCGTGAAGCTCTCGGATCTGGACATCGAAGTCGCAGACAACCAACTCACGATCCGCGGCAACCGCCAGCAAGGGGAAAATATTCCGAGCGATCAGTTCTATATCCAGGAATGTTTCTGGGGTCCGTTCTCGCGCACGGTCACGTTGCCATTCGTGATCGACCCAAAGAAAATCCGCGCGACATTCAACAAAGAGTGCATTCTCAAAATCCTCAT
>CAZBSN010000013.1:0-13764 GCA_964494435.1 uncultured Candidatus Peribacteria bacterium
CTGGCGCAGCTCCGGGTTTTCCGAGCATCTCTTGCATCTTTTTTTCTTCTTTTTTCCCTTCCTTATATGGCTGAAGCAGCAAAGAAGTTCGTACGCAACAAGACTCACGTCAACGTGGGTACGATCGGTCACGTCGACCACGGTAAGACGACGCTGACAGCAGCTCTCTCCGTGAACTTCTCTCCAGAAGGAGAAAAGAAGACGTACGCTGATATCGACAACGCTCCAGAAGAACGCGAGCGCGGTATCACGATCAACACGGCACACGTCGAATACGAATCCGAGAAGCGCCACTACGCGCACGTCGACTGTCCTGGTCACGCCGACTACGTCAAGAACATGATCACAGGCGCCGCCCAAATGGACGGAGCCATCTTGGTCTGTTCCGCAGCCGACGGCCCAATGCCACAGACTCGCGAGCACATCCTGCTCGCCCGCCAAGTCGGAGTTCCGTATATTGTCGTCTTCCTTAATAAGTGCGACATGGTGAAGGACCCTGAGTTGATCGACCTCGTTGAACAGGAAGTCCGCGAGCTCCTCACGAAGTACGAATTCCCTGGCGACAAGACGCCGATCATCCGCGGCTCCGCTCTCAAGGCGGTCGAAGGTGACGCTGACGCCATCGGTAAGCTCAAGGAACTCCTCAAGACGCTTGATGAGTACATCCCAGATCCAAAGCGCGCTCTCGATAAGCCGTTCCTCATGTCCGTCGAAGACGTGTTCTCCATTAAGGGACGCGGCACGGTGGCTACGGGACGCATCGAGCAGGGCATCATCAAGGTGAACGAAGAAGTGGAAATCGTCGGTATCACGGAGACGAAGAAGACGGTCTGCACGGGTGTCGAAATGTTCCACAAGCTCCTCGACGAAGGTCAGGCCGGCGACAACGTTGGTCTTCTCCTCCGCGGTATTGAGCGCGAGGACATCCAGCGCGGTCAGGTCTTGGCCAAGCCAGGATCGATCAAGCCTCACACGAACTTCGAGTCCGAAGTGTACGTCCTCACGAAGGAGGAAGGTGGTCGCCACACGCCGTTCTTCAAGGGGTATAAGCCTCAGTTCTACATCCGCACGACTGACGTGACGGGTTCCGTGACGCTCCCAGACAACGTGGAGATGGTCATGCCGGGTGACAACGTGAAGTTCACGGTCGAACTCGTTGCTCCAGTCGCTCTCGAAGAAGGCACGCGCTTCGCTATCCGCGAAGGTGGACGCACGGTTGGTGCCGGTGTCGTCACGAAGATCTCTAAGTAATTAACCGCGGCGTAGGGGTCCCGCAAGGGGCCCCGAAGCCGGGTAACTCTCCTGCTCTTTCTCCCCCACTACCCATGGTTACGAAAAAAGCCGCTCCGAAGAAGTCTGCGCCGAAGAAGCCTGTCGAAAAGAAGGCTCCTGCAGCAAAGAAGGTCGCTTCTGCGAAGAAGACTGTACCAGCCATGGATGTGAAGGAGACGAAGCCTGTGAGTAAAAAGAAAGAGCCATCCGGGATTTCAGGAATCCGGATCCGTTTGAGTGCATTCGATCACCGCGTCTTGGACGAAGCCGCCGCAAAGATCATCGACACGGCTGAGCGCAGCGGTGCGGTTATTCACGGACCAGTCCCACTCCCCACAAGCATCCGTAAGTTCACGGTGAACAAGTCGACGTTCGTTCACAAGAACGCACGCGACCAGTACGAAATGCGCATTCACCGCCGCCTCATCGATCTCACCGAGACGACCTTCAAGACGGTCGAGTCTCTGCAATCACTGTCACTGCCATCGGGCGTTGACATCGAGATTAAAATGAAGTAATTTCTGACACTGTGAAATTTGCAATTTCTGGCGTCGGCGGTCGAAAGCTCGAATATGGGGAAATTCTCGACGCAACGAATGCTGCAGGCTTGCCAGCGCTCACAGTCATCGGAAAAGATCCTGAAGTAGAAATTTCACCTGAAAGTTTGGACACAGTTCGCGAGAGTCTAGCCACATTGGGCGTTGAATTGAAACCAGTGGATGATTCGACCAATACGCCAGAAAGTTCCTCTCCTAACGCCGCGGTGGAAACACCTCATCCTTTCGACTGGCTCTTAGATGCAACTGATACAGAGCTTGAACAAGGACAATTGAGAGTAGCAATCGCCGCCAGAGCGCAAATGGGCCTTCCTCGTTTGGAAGATGTACCTGCAGGGCAAAACGCACCGCCCCTGCGATTAGCAGAATTTATGGCTCGTCAAAAGTTTTCGGTGAGACGTTCTTCCGGCGAAGGAGTACTTGAAATGGATGATATTTTGAGGATCGCACATGCAGCAGGCATTGGTGCCAACGACAAACTCGTCGGTCAAACTGCGTTGCCAATCATTGTAAATGCAGGAAACGTTGATAAGGTGCGTTCAAGTTTGGAAGCAATCGGTTTTATATTAGAGCCAATCGCGGAAAAGTGATTCATTGTCTTCGTGCATTCACAGAGGTACGCTGCGACGCATGCAGCGCACCCTCCTCTTCATCACGATCATCTCCGTCGCGTTCGCCTCGTTTATGGGCGGACTGCACGCCCGAACGCGACTGTTCGACGATGTTTCAGATGATCACTGGGCGAAAGTTGCGATCGACTACGTCGTCGACAATAACCTCATGAAAGGTACGAGCTGGACGACGTTCGAACCGGACACTCCTCTCACGCGCGCTCAGTTGGCGATGGTGCTGTACAGGCAAGCTCAAAATGCCAATCCACAGCCATATGTTCCGCCGTATGACGATAACGAATATGTGCCGCCGGTGTACGACCCCGCAACGATCGACGACGATAAAATATTGGGAAAGGAAACTGCTCGCATCACGCTCATCGAATTCGGCGATTACCAGTGCCCCTTCTGCAAGCGGCATTTCGACGACACGCTTCCGCTTATCAAGAAAAACTACATCGACACCGGCAAGGTGAGGATGGTCTTCCGCGACTATCCGCTCAGTTTCCACGTGAACGCATACGCCGCAGCCGAAGCATCAGAATGCGCGGATGAACAGGACAAATTCTGGGAGATGCACTACAAGCTCTACGAGAACCAAGCAGATTGGATGGATCTTGCGGATCCTCGAAGTGAATTTAAAGCATATGCCTACGATCTCAACCTCGACATCGAAGAGTTTGTGGAGTGTTACGACGAAGGCAAGATGGAGGATGAAATCGCGGACGACATGGACGATGGAACAGAGTCAGGCATCAGCGGAACGCCTGGATTCTGGATCCTCGGTCCCAATGGCCAATCGGAACAAATCAGCGGCGCATACCCGTACGAAACGTTTAAAGCCGCGTTTGATGAGATGTTGGACTAAATCATTTTCTGCTTCGCACATACGCAGCAGCTTCACTTTGAGCGTCTGAAGATGCGTAAATATTTTTGCTGATGACATGAGCGGTGTGATTCGCAATATTTGGTTCTCTCATAACGATTGCAGCTCGCAAGGCGATATGTGCCGTGTAGATGCCCGAAGCGAGCTCGCGGAGCGTATGTTGCAACTGTCTCCGCGTCAGTGCCTTGAAATCCTTTATGACTTCCACAATTCGCTCGATATTTCCTTCTGTGCCTTTCAATGCACAGAACAATTCAAAATTACTCTCGGACATGTCCGACATTTTGTGAGGGCGTCCGTGCACTATGGCCATAGCAAAATTGTGTAGCACCTTACTTCCACCCCTTCGCCTTCAACCCCGCTTTTGCCGCAGCCTGCTCAGCTTTTTGCTTGCTCGCACCTTTGCCTTCCGCAACTTGTTCCTGGCCGATGAAGACGGCCGTCGTGAATTCTTTGAGGTGATCGGGACCTTCTGCATCGAGCGTTTCGTAGTGCGGCGTGATGCCGTGCTTCTCCTGTGCACGTTCTTGGAAAAGACTTTTCTCATCACGATCTTTTCCCTGTGCAAGGAGTCCTTCGAGGCGACCAAGAATATATTGATGACAGAAGCCTCCCGCGGCATCGAATCCCCTGTCCAAGTAGATTGCACCGATGAGCGCTTCGAGAGCGTTCGCGAGTGTGGAATCTCGATCGCGTCCCCCGCTCGCTTCTTCACCACGACTGAGGAGCAAATACTCACCAAGTTTTAATTCGCGCGCAACGACGGCGAGATGATCTCGCTGCACGAGTGCAGACCTCCAGTTCGTGAGATCACCTTCGGGTTTGTCGGAGAGATGATAGAGATGTTCCGTCGTGACGAGTTCGAGCACGGCGTCACCGAGAAATTCCAGACGCTCGTTGTGGCCACTGCGCTTGCTCTCGCGCACAGCGCTGCGATGTGTCAGAGATTGGACGAGCAGATCCTTGTCTCGAAACAGAATGCCGATCGCCTTCTCAAGAGTAACGTGTGACGCGGTCATGAGATGAGTGTAGCAAAAGAATCAGGAAGCCTTCGTACCATTTGCGATTGCATTGAGAACGCCATTCACGAATTTGCCGGATTCGTCATTTCCGAACTCTTTCGCAATCTCGATCGCCTCATTCATGATGACTGCAGGAGGCGCTTCTTTGGCGACCAGAAGCTCGAAACAACCGATCTGCAACACACACCGTGAAATGGGATCCATGCGATCAAGGGTCCATCCTGGAGCGTGAGCCTGAATCGCTTCGAGCATGGCCGGTTCGTTCTTGAGAACTCCCGCAAGGAGCGAGTCCGCAAACTCTTCATCCATCTCCCCAAGCTCTTCGCGATTGAGTTCCAAGGATTCTTTCGGCGTAAGCGCTGGTCGACGCTCACGCTCAAAGAGGACTTGCATGACGGCGATTCTGGAGAGGTGACGTCGGCGAGCCATAGAGAGCTGTGAGCGAAGAGCTTTAAGCTATAAGAAAACTCCTACGAAGCTTACAGCTGTCAGCTAACAGCTCAAAGCTCCATCAGGCCTTGATCCTCGTGATGCCCTTGAGAGCCTTCCTGCGTTTGTTCTTTGCCTTCGCAGGTCGCGAATACGGCGACGACTGCAATTGGCGCAAGCGCGTCACTTCCAGACCCACATAATGCGAGTGCTGCATGCGGGTTGCGCGTTTTGCGCGCTTCTTCTTTGGGGTGGGGCGTTTGGACATGAGTGCTGCGTAGGGTAGGGACGAAGATTAGCCCTGTAAAGGGCATTTTAGGCCTCAGCGGCGCTCTCCGGAGAGAACACTCATGAAGCGAAGGATCGCGAGGAAGAGATTGTAGATGTCGAGGTACAAACTAAGGGCAAGAAGGAACGGATTCGCTCCGACCGCGCTTTGGCGTTCGATGCGCTGAATGTCGAATGCGGTGAAGAGTCCGAAGAGGACGATCGCGCCACCCGAGAGGAGAAGTTCGAATCCCACCGTGCGAAGCATCGGGACGAAGATCTGTAGAACTGATAATACGAGCAGTCCGATGAGTGCATAGAAGAGCGCGCTGCCCCACGCGGAGAGCCCCGGCGCGAGTCGTGACAACGCAACTGCAGAAAGACTGATGCAGACGGTTGCAGCGACGGCATTGAAGAGAATGGCCGGACCATTCACAAACCCGGCGAGAATGAGCAGTAAGTACGGCGTCATCGTGATGCCGGAGAGAAGTGGAAACACGGCGAAGAGGATGTAATTGAGCGGTGCTGTTCTGGACCACCAGGCTGCCGTGAAGATGAGACCCAATTCGACCAATGCAAGGACCAAGTGCAGACTCGTCGAAAGGAGCATTTGCGCCATGTTCATGCCGATATAGACCCCTAGGAGGGTCAGAGCCATGGCCAACGTAAAGAGGCCATAGACCTGGGAGCGAGTCGAAGGGCTAAGGGCGACTGGTTGGCTTCTGCTAGATGAAAATTGCATATGCGTATGATACGGGCGGAATCAGGGCATCGCAACGAAAAGACAGAGATTGTCCGAAAGCGACTTTTCTGCTACAATAAGAGGATTTATGCGTATTGGCTATCTCGTATCGGCCATCGTAGTTTTGCTCCTTCCAGAGCTCATCCTGGCACAGGATGTGGTCGTCCTTCCCGCCATTCCAGCGATCACTCCCTGCCCCGTGGATTTTCTACCGTGCGGTGAAGATATCGGTCCCGGTGCTGAAGGACTCGCAACGTACATGTGGGATGTCCTGTTCCCTGCACTACGTATTTTCTTCATCGCGATCGGCATTCTCTTCTTGCTCAAGTACTCCATCACGATGCTCCTCGATCCGGACTCGTCCGAGACGGTGACGTCGACGAAGACTGCGTACGGTTACGCCATCGTCGGATTTGCCATCGTCGGCATTGCGACATTCGTCGTGGAAGCGATTGGTTCGGAGGCACGAGAAAATCTCGTGAATCCCGAACCGCTCAAAGAAGGCATTGGATATGTCATCCTCTACATGCGCTTGGTCGTTGCGACGCTCGTCACACTCTTCCTGCTCATGCAAGGCGTGCGCATGATCATCAAACAAGGCAGTGACGAAGAATTCGGCGAGGCACGAACACACTTCCTCCACGTCATCATGGGTATTGCGGTCATTCTCATCGCGAATGTGATTGTCTCGGCATTCACCGAGAAGGAAGGATCGGTGCTCCTTGCAGCTGAAATCGTGGGCATCATCAATTTCACGCTCACGCTCATCGGCGCGCTCGCAGTGGCCACGGTGGTCGTCGCGGGCATGCTCCTCGTGATCTCTGTCGACGAAACACTCAAGGACCGCGCGAAGAAGATCATCACAACGGCGGCTGTCGCATTGGTCGTCTGCATCATGAGTTACATCATGGTGACCTTCTTCATCAATTTGGGTTACTCACCCACTGCTTTCCCTACCATTAACGTAAGCCTCCCTTCGCTACATCCCCTGCTATTCGTGGAAACCGCTCACGCGCAAACGTTGTCTGAAATCGCAGACAGCGTCAGCAACGGCCTCCTCCCCTTCTTCGGAGACGGATCGGAGGAAGGTGGCGCCAGTGCATACGTGGGATTGGCCAAGAAGCTTCTCGATCAATCGTGGCTCATTGTTGGAATATTCACCTCACTCCTCCTCGTGCGCTCCGGCATCAAGCTCATCTACGGTCAGGGCGAAGAACGATATGAAGAAGCGAAGCGCGCCATCGGAAACGGCGTCATGGCTGTCGTGCTCACGGCTCTCACACAGAGCCTCGTGGATGCGTTCTATACGGAAGCCGGCATGGGCGTCTTCAGTGAAGATACTGTTGCCACAGGCAGCTCACTTTTCACGCTTGAAATTCTCGGCATCGTCCGCTGGGTCCAAGTTCTCGTGGCGGTCCTGGCAATCGGCATGATCATCTCCTCGGCATTCCAAGCACTCCTCAGCATGGGATCGGAGGATGGACCGACGAAGATGAAACAAGCGGTATTCGGAGCGGCAATCGGTATTGCGATCCTCGCAATCGACGTCGCATTCCGTGAAATGTTCTCGCTCAAATACAACGAAGAACCGGGAGACAGTCCAAACCCCTTCCCAATCATCGCACAAGTTCTTGCCGCTCTTGAATACCTGCTCACCTTCATGGCGTTCATTGCGACCGCTGTTGTCATCTATGCGGGCATCATAATGATCGTGTACCTCGGCAACGAAGAAAAGTTCGGCGAAGCCAAATCGCTCATCCTCCGCGCACTCCTCGGACTCATCGTCATCCTCGTGAGCTTCACCGTCGTTCGATTCATCGTGGGAGTGATCAGCGGAAATCTCGTGTGTATAGGGAGTTACTGTATATCACTCTGAATTCGTGGGGGGACCATGGTTCCCCCACGGAACTCCTTCGGGAAAGCTTCAAAACCCCTCACCCTAACCCTCTCCCCGTGGGAGAGGGAATTCACTGTGCCCTGATTCAGCGAAGCGAAGGGTTCGTGGAGGGGTCCGCGAATCACGGCGGCGTGGGGTTACTGCCGTGAGGTTTGATTCGCGGTGACTTTTTCTTCGGCCATTCTTTTGTGTACTAGACAAAAGAATGGCCAACCCTAGAACAGCCGCTCGGTGCGCTCTTGTATCACCCGCGTCATGATTGTCAGGAAATTGTGTGATAGGCTTTGAGCATGTCGACCCCCATCGACCCCCGCATCTTCCGCGCATACGACATTCGTGGCGTGGCGCTGACGCAGCTCACGACAGACGCAGCGAGGCAGATTGCCCACGCATTCGGCTCGGTTCTCAGAGGGCGCGTGAAGGGCACGCCGAAAGTCTGCGTGGGACGCGATGCACGCACGCACGGACCGGATTTGGAGAAGGCGGTGATCGATGGATTAACAGCTTCTGGCTGCGATGTTTTCATGATCGGTGCAACGCCGAGCCCTATGAGTTACTTCACGATTTGTGATGCGAAATTTGATGGAGGGATCCACATCACTGCAAGCCACAATCCAAAGGAAGACAACGGACTTAAGCTGTCGCTCGCCGAAGCTCACGCATTCGCAGGACAAGATTTGCAAGATCTACGCATGCGCATCGAGCGTGGAGAATTCACAACGGGAACAGGAACCGTTCAGTCATACGATGCAGAAACTCCGTACTTGAAAGCGTTGAAAAAGCGATTCGGCGGAGCATTGGATGGACTGACGATCGTCGTCGACGGAGGCAATGGCATTGCAGGACCCAGTTACTCCGATGCGCTCACACACTGTGGCGCCACTGTGATTGGACTCTACATCGAACCCGATGGAACATTCCCGAATCACCCTGCCGATCCGAGCAAGCACGCAACGCTGAAGAAATTACAGGCGACAGTGAAGAAGGAACAAGCCGATCTCGGATTTGGCTTCGATGGCGACGGTGACCGTTTGGGACTCGTGGATGAGACCGGAGTCATTCGCTCGCCCGATGAAATCCTCCTGCTGCTCGCCGAAGATCTGCTGTCGCGCCACCCAGGATCCCCTGTTGTCTTCACCGTCAGCAACTCCGGCATTCTTCAGACGGAGATCACGCGACTCGGAGGCACACCCGTGCTCTGCAAAGTTGGTCATTCGTTCGTCGAGCACGCGATGCAAGATGAAGGAGCGCTCCTCGGCGGAGAACAATCCGGACACTTCTTCTGCGCCGAAAATTATTTCGGATTTGATGACGCTCTCGTAGCCGCACTGCACGTCGCAGCGATCGCAAAGCGATGGAGCAAGCCTTTGTCACAGACGCTCGGCCGTTTCCCAAAGGTCTATCAAGCCCCTGAACGTCGTCCAACCGTCTCAGATGATCACAAGTGGAAGGTCATCGAGGACGTGACGACGCACTTCCAAAAAACACACGATGTTGTGACGCTCGACGGTGCTCGGATTGATTTCGGTGATGGCACGTGGGCAGGCATTCGCGCAAGCAACACATCTCCCTGCATTTCGATCTGCATGGAGGCGCGTTCTCCTGAAAAATTGAAGGAGGTCGAAGAGGCAGTGCTCGCACATCTCAAAACATATCCAGAAATTGATTGGGAAAAATCGCATTAACCTTTACCCTGGGACCATGAAATTCCTCAGCTTCCTCCTCGCCGTCGTCCTCTTTATCCCATCCGCCAATGCAGCGGTCATCTCGACGACGAAGCAGAAGAAACTCCCAGTCATCAGCAACGTTCTTGTGAACGAGGGGCTCAAAGGCTTTAGCTTCGACGTTGTGAAGGCTCCAACGCTGGATGGATACGACGTGTGGGGACGTCTCGTCAGTGAGAGCACATCCGATCGAATCACAGGACGGAAAGCGCGAGCAACGGCTGAGTGGCTGATCAAATCGATGAAACTTCGGACGAAGAAAGGCCTATTGAAGAAAGCTGACTTCAAGAACAACATCGGAGACTTCTTGAAGTTCGCACCCGACGGACCATACGAATTTACGGTCTTCGTGTGCCCATCGAACTTGAACAAACCGACCGAGCTGGCGTGCGCTACAGCGAAGAAAACCATCACCGTCGGCACAGCGAAAAAGGCTGTAAATTGACCAAAGGACGATGAGGAAAAGCGACCCTTTTCTGCTATAATAGATTAGTCATGTGGCCATTTCGACGTAGTGAAAAAAAGCTCTCAAAAACGAAGCTCGTGGTGGGCCTCGTGATCGGTGGTGCCATCGCCGCAACGGTCGGCAAGAAGATCATGGAAAAACACGCTGAAATGAAGGAATTGGAAGAGGCAGAAGAGGACGAGAAGAAGGAGTGATGATCTTGCGAACGGCAGGAAGAGGAATAGCATTCTTTCCTTTGATAAAGAACGCACTGTCCGACGGCCAAAGGTCTGAAGCAGAGCAGGTCAAAGCGCATGAAGGATCTGAAACTGCAAACGGAACGAAGAGCAATCGTGAAAGGGTTGTCGATCTTTTGCTCAATAAAGGACCAAATCAAGTTCGTGCAATTGCGGATGCGTTGGGTATAACCGGGCGTGTAGTCCAGGAACAAATTAGAGTTCTCCTTGCAAAAAAGAAACTGAGGAGGGTCCCTCACGAAAATGATTTTACAGGGACATACTACGATGTTGTCAGAGACCAAACGCCGAAGGATCCTGTAACTGATACCCCAGCAACCACTGTTCTGCCGTCTGGCTCACAGAATGGTTCTCATGAAGAAAAAACTTTGACCGTTGCACAAGAAATGACCAATACAGTTCCTTCGCAACTGGCCGACAACACTCCTGCCATTCCAGTTTCGCTACCGCTAGACGTTACTAAAGAATTCAATGCTGCCGGGCGCAAGACATGTCTCCGAGTGTATCAATGGTTCCTCAACGGCAATAAAGGCCTCATGCACGAGATAGCCCAAGCACTCTCGATAAATGAAACAAATATCGACCGATATTTGAACGTTCTACATCATTACGGCCTGATCGAATTCACCCTTGAGCAAAAAAGTGGCAAACGGGGCCGAAGAGGAAAAGTTTATGAACTGAAGCAAGCTTCACCTCAAGCAACTGTCACCGAAATTGCTTCTCCTACGATCCCCTCAACGTCTGCGCTCGATTTTGAAGAGGGACTGACTGATGAAGCACGGCAAAAACGAACACTCATCAGCGAATGGTTCAAAGGACATCAGGGGAGCAATGACGATGTGGCCGAGGCAATTGGCGTTACTCCTATTACAGCACTAGGGCACATGGATGCACTGGCAAAACAAGGTGTTATCAGCCAAGTCGCCGAGCTTCGCAAAAACGGCATCTTTGCTCTTGTGCGGCACTCACAAACAGAGAGCGAGACATCTTCAGACGCGAATGAGCCACCAATAACTGTGCAGGCGAACGCCGCTCCTCCAGCAATCGAATCACCAAGATCCGATCCTGAACGAGCATTGGACAAGACCCCCTTCGAGCTTTCACATGCGGGTAACGGTGCAAGACCGGCACGGCCCCCCGCATTCCGTGACCCTCTCGAGCTAAAAGAACCGGCCAATAGACAAATTATTCTTAATTTTCTTCGTAGGAACAATGACACGGTCTACGGGATTGCACAGAAAACATCCATGAGCATGGAAACTGTGTACGAGCATATTTATGCGCTACAGCTGCGAGGAATCGTCATCATTGAGCGGGAAGCCGGCAAGCCACATGCATATCACCTGGTGAACGATCCCGATCCCCCTTCCCGCACCGAGTCATCGCTCACCGATGCCGTACGGACGAGAGCTTTCCATTCATCTTCTGATCGTCGCATTGATACTCAGCAGATAATCCGGCCTTTCCATCCTTCACATCAGCCACGCACGCCAGACCCCGAGGAACGGGAAGAAGAAATTGAAAAGGAAAATCCTCATCCACCACTGGTGAAACGATCAGCCTCTCCTGTCTTCCTCGCAGCCACTGTGCAGGAAGCTCTTCCAAAATTTAATCAGGCTAAACATGACGCACGTTCCCTTTGGGAATTGCACGATCAAACGCCGCGAGCACTCGCCGCCGCAATTTATGCAGTTTTGCAGGAAATGGCGCAAAAGAGAGGTGATGTAGCAGAGCTCGAGAAGGTGTATGCCAAATTCATAGAGGATCATCCGGGAAAAGATCATGATGAGATCAAGGTCGATCGGGCGTTACTCATCAAATGGTTCCTGCGATCTCCTCAGGAACAAGACTGGCTTCTTTCTTGCAATGATTCGGACACGGACGAAGGGAAGGAAATTGTGGAGGGTGAAACAATGAGCAGCGGTGCGAAGAATATGCGCGCAGCAGCCGCAGACATGCCGACGAGCGACGAGCTCCTACGCATGAAAAATCTAAACGTGAAGGTAACAGTGAATCCGTTTATGACGGCCGCAGCACAGATAAAGCAAGACGTGTACGACATACATGACGGTGGGGCGGTGCAAGCGAAACTTTCGAGCATTCTGTCCGAAGCACATAATCATCTGAGCGAAGAGGAATGGAGAGACTACAACCGGCTCGCTTCCGAGGCCAAGAGCGGCAACGCCAATCCCGCGGACCGTCCACAATTCTCGATGCTCATGCATAAGGCATATCCCGATATATCCGAAAGCGACATAACGATCATCACGGCGCTCATGTTCTGGCCCAATCGACCGCATGAACAAGATGTCAGACTCGCGGCGCTGATTGAGAAGCACTTCACGTTCTAATGCATTGCACTTGTCCTTAAAGAGGGCTGGCATGCTCTTCTTTATGGCGACGATTGAGGATAGACAGGGCGTTGTGTGTTAACGACACGACTTGCGTAAGTCTGCGAGAGGAATAGCATGACTCCCTTTGGGAAAGAAACGCGCCCTCATTGGCACAGATTCAAACTCCACTCCACGCGCTGGAGAAAAACCGAGCGCTGTAGAGCTTTTGGTAAATTCAGACGGTAGCGCTCCACGCAATCAAGTGCGTTTACAAGTACACGAAGAAATCAAGAAAGTTCTTGCACGCATTACAAATCCCTCCACTGCAAAGGTAAAAGAAAATGGCGCTAAGAGTGACAATGGAAAAGAAGCCTCAACAGTGTTACCGATTGTTTTGGCAAAAGCACAGGAATTGGAGATCGATCCTCCGACTCTTCAAAAATTCTTCGACCAAGTTTGCGAAACAAGTCTTAAAGTTTTCAAGGATCAAACTGCACGAGGGGCAGCATTCGACAAAATCTACGCCGCAGCCAAAAAGGCCAACATCGACAAAGGCGTCCTCGTTCAGTTATTCATGGCAACGAAGAAACCTACAACACCTACGGAATTGAAGGCTCAAGTAACAAAAGGTGATCCGGCATGGATTAAGGGTTTTGATGCTGCACTGTTAGATCCTCGTTTGCTCTTCAACAAGAATCTCGGCGTCATTGGAAACGCCGTTGAAGCATGCTTCGTTCTCAATCCCGATGAGAACGTTGATTTGGCAATCAGGAATGAACGCCATGCAAAACGAATGAAATTATTGGGACATCTTCACACGCTCTTCACGAACGATGAGTTGGGCAAATTTGATGAGCTTATTAATCTTTTTGAACAAAGAAACGACAGCTACGCAGAAACACACCGTCCAGGATTTTTCGGAACCGAAGTGCAGGTAGAAATGAGCGATATCCATGACGCCATTGGAAGGTTCAGGGAAAAGTTTGCTCAAACCTTCATGCTTGATGCACAGCACATGCACACACGGCTGCTGTCGCAACTGACGTTGATGAATTCTTCAGAGGAGCCATATACGACGATTGCTGAAAGGAAAGCATATGCAGAGCGAGCTTCTATCACACTCGATCCGCGCTTAAATGATATCGGCAAAGATGAGCATGTTCGGTGGTACCAAACGCTCGCCTCGTACATCTTAGAACCGGATAAATCGCCGCTTCCGGAAGAGTCGCCGCTATCAAAGTAAAAAACCCCGCTCCGTCCTGGGCCCAAAGTGAAGGCGCAGAATGGAGCGGGGTAGAGCTCAGCACGCGTGTGCTGAGAGA
>CAZBSN010000014.1:0-13264 GCA_964494435.1 uncultured Candidatus Peribacteria bacterium
TTCCTCGATATCGTCGTAATCCTCGACGTCGTCGAAGTCCTCCGTCTTACTTCGTTAACTCCTCCATCACGCGCTGCATGGCTCCTTCCTTTCCTTCTGCACTGTGGAATTCGTAGAGTCGTTCGCGGACGCGGACGAAGGTGAGCGTTTCCTCGCTGAGCGCTGGGTCGCGGAAGGTGAGTGTGTTTTTGACGGGACCGTTTGGATCCTGCGTCGTTCGATCGGTGAGGCCTGTGACCTTGGAGGAGAAGGCAGAGAGAAGTGATTCTTTCAGTTCAATGAAGAGAGGCTTCACTTCGCCGCCGTCGGTCCAGGTGACGGAGCCGATGCGATCGTTATGTTGGAGCACCGTCACGCTCTCCACGTCTTGATCGTCCGTCGCCACTTGTGCGATGAACGTAAGGTCGTCGCTGTCTTCGGCAGTGAGCTCGAGGTCCGAAAGTGCTTCGCGTACATCAATCATCTCAGCCTTGGCCGTGCCTGTGCCGCCATCCGGGTTGAGCACGCTCGCTGCGTATTCACGACCGGCCAACATGTAATCAGCGGCGCCAATGCCGGCGATGCCGACAAGAAGGAGAACCGTCGTGATGATTTTGGCAGGAATGCTCATGTGGGGGGCGGGGGAATCATACGCATGGGGCACCCCATGCGGTAGCAAAACGTGGTAGATACAATATCATAAATGTTTCTATTGTCAATATCTGCGCGGACTCACACTCTCCGCTAGAATCGGAGCCATAGCCCTCAAGCGACGCACACCAGCGGCACAGAAGGGAACGCTTGCGACGATTGTGTTGCCTGAAGAAGGCGAGCGAATCGACAGCACGCTGCGTCCTCGTGCTCTCGATGAGTACGTCGGTCAGGCGAAGACGAAGGAGCATCTGCGCATCTACGTGCTTGCCGCAAAGAGTCGCGGTGAGACGCTCGGTCATACGTTCTTGCATGGACCCCCGGGACTCGGAAAGACGACGCTCGCGCACATCATCGCACACGAACTGGGATCACAATTGAAAGTGACGAGCGGACCGGCCATCGAGAAGCCGGGAGATCTCGCGGCACTCCTCACGAACTTGGGGGAGGGCGATGTGCTCTTCATCGATGAAATTCACCGGCTTCGTCCCGTCATAGAGGAAGTGTTGTACGGTGCGATGGAAGACAACCTGCTCGACATCGTGATCGGTAAAGGACCGACTGCTCGCAGCGTGCGACTCACAATCAAGCCGTTCACGCTCATTGGTGCGACGACGAAGGCGGGAGCAGTGAGCGCGCCACTTCGTGATCGCTTCATGCACACGTTCAAGCTTTCCTTCTACGAACTGCCGGAGATGGAGCAGATCGTCAGTCGCTCGGCGCAGATCCTTGGTGTTCCGCTCCAGAGCGATGCGGCATCGTGCATCGCGGCTGCAAGCAGAGCCACGCCGCGCATCGCCAACCGTCTCGTCCGTGCTGTCCGCGACTTTGCACATGCACGCGGGGAGCCGATGATTTCTAACGCGTGCGTTGAGGAGACGCTCCGCTCGCTCGATATCGATAGCGAAGGCCTCGATGCGACCGATCGAAAACTCCTCTCGTCGATTATCGACACGTTTGCCGGCGGACCCGTGGGACTCTCGACACTCGCCGCACTCCTTGCTGACGAAGAAGAGACGATCGAGAGCGTGTACGAGCCGTTCCTCATGCAACAGGGATATCTTCAGCGCACGGCGAAGGGACGCACGGTGACGAAAAGAGCCTATGAAAAATTGGGGCGTGCGATACCGGAGGCAGGGCAGCAGAGTCTGCTCTGAGGAAAACGAGGACTTCGAAGACTTCGAGGATGTCGAAGAATTATGTCAGTTTTCGTCGAAGTCCTCGTTTTCTTCGATACCCTCGAAATCCTTCGCTATACGATTTCTTCCTGCGTAGTGATTTCCTGTCGCCGTAAATTTTTCAAAAGCTGTCGCCTGGACACTGGCTGCACCCAAATTGGTTCGCCACGCAGGAACATCGGCGTCGAGAAAAATCCTGTTGGCCTCGTCGGCAGCTCACCCGTGTGGACCGAGAGGAGCAGTGTTGCCGTGAGCAGACAGCAGGTCATCGCGGCGATCCTACGCCGTGCGGGAATCTTTTCCTCTTGCCGAAAAGGTGGCTTCTATTATCGAATACATTTGTTGTTCAAATCGTGCCTTTGTGCAGCGTTCCGCGGTCGTTCGACATGCATTGGATGAGCATTGATCGAGCGATGCTGAGCGCAGTGCGTCTGCAAGTGCATCGACTGAGATGTCGCGAGCGAGAATACCCGTCACTCCTTCATCGATGAGTTCTGCCGTACCAGCTTCCGCAGGACAGATGACTGGTGTTCCACACGCGAGCGCTTCCACCGCGTTGATCCCGAAGTCTTCAATGCCTGGGATGAGGAGCGCGCGTGCACTTCGATACAACTCTCGAAGTTCTGCCTGTTCCACGCGTCCGACGAAGCGAACGTCGTGACCATGTGCTCTGCGTTCCAACTCGGCTCGCATCGGACCATCTCCCGCAATGATCAAAGGAACATTCGCCTTCGCACATGCATCGATAGCCGCAGTGATGTTCTTGTATCGTCGAAGATTCGCCACGACCAAGAACGGCGCACTCTTTTGCATTGCAGTGCGTGGCGCTTCTGCAAACCAGAAGTCATCTGCGAACGGATGTACCACGGCGCTGTCCCTGTCCCAATAGAGCTGTATACGTCGCTGCACGAGTCTGGAGGCTGCAACGAGGACGTGTGCACGAGTCGCCGCTTCTGCATCCCACACACGCAGCCGATGGAACAACCGTCGAATGCACGGTCGAAGAATCCCCGGCGTGCGATGGAGCACGGCATGTGTTTGATCCCAGAGGTAGCGAGCGGGGGAGTGGATGTAGGAGATATGGGTCGCACCCGGCGGCACTCGAACGCCATGCGCGAATGCCGAGGACGAACTGAGGACAACATCCGCATCTCCACAATCCAACGCCTCGACTGCGCGTTTGAAGAATGGAAGATAGAGATGGTGATTGAACTGACGCGTGAGCGATGCAATCGGTTGGAGGCTCGACGATCGCACTCGATTTCGTGGAAACCAATCACCGACGGCGCGTTCGTTGTAGAGCAGCGTGTAGATAGGAGCCTCTGGAAACATTTCGGCGAATGCTCGGACAACATTCTCAGCGCCGCCCTTCATCGTCAGAAGTTCATGGACGATGGCAACTTTCATGAAGGAAGTCGGGAAGTCTCTTGTGCTTTCTTTGCCAAGCGAGTTGCCCATGTCCGTGGAATGAGACGCGTGCAGAATGCGATGATGTTATTGAGTGTGCCGGGAATGACGATTGCCTTATTGCGCATCATGCCGCGATAGCCAGCAATCGCGACGGACGATGCGTCCATATACCTTTTGAGCGGCGAAGCGCTGTTCATGCCTGCTGCGTGCTGAAAGCCTGTGCGCGTCGGACCAGGACAAAGGCAGCTCACGAAAATACCCGAATCCTTCAGTTCATGACGAATCGCGAGAGACCAGTTGAGCACATATGCCTTCGTTGCGAAGTAGACTGCGAGGAGCGGGCCCGGTTGGAACGCAGCGGTGGAAGCGACGTTCAAGATGTATCCGTGCTTCTGTGCGATCATTGCCGGCAGGAGCAGTCGCGTGAGGAGTGTGAGGTTTGTGACGTTCAGTGTGATCATCTCCGCGATGCGGTGCTCATCCATCTCATGAAAGAGTCCCAGCTGTCCGCTGCCGGCGTTGTTCACGAGTCCATCAACGTGCAACTGTCTTTCCTTCACGAATGCCGCGAGTCGCTCTGGACTTCCCGGTGTGCTCATGTCTTCGACGTGCACGATCACCTCCACACCTCGCCCCCGTAGTTCGTCCGCCAGTTTTTCCAAGAGCTCGCTGGTGCGCGCCACTAAGAGAAGGTTCTTCCCATCTGCCGCCGCGAGCCGAGCCACTTCGGCTCCAATACCCCCGGAAGCGCCGGTAATAAGGAGAAAGGACGCGTTGTTCATTGCCGACAGAGTATGCCTTCTCCTTCGTCATCCCTCCATATGAAGCATTATCAAGCTGCTGCCATAGCTGCTGTTCTCGTCGGGCTCTCCGTTGTTCCAGTCGCTTTGGCCCTTACGACGCCAATTACCGAATGGGCGGAAGATGAGTATCGCCGATGCCAAGCCGAGGCGATCGATGAGGAAATGGGTCGGAGGATCGACGCCTACCGACAGTTCCACGACGAGTACATGCAGGATTTGGAGGATTACCGTTCGGCGCTTAGCCAGGCGTGGGAGGAATCGGATGAGCGCACGCGTGAAACAAAGCGCAGACTCGATGATGCACTTCGAGAATCCAAGAACGAACTTCGCGAGAGGCAAGTTGAGTGTCGTCAGAGACGATCGGATCATCGAAGCTTTGCACGCGATCTGTGTACGTCGAGCGATCAGTGTCAGAGTAATCGAGTCTGTTCGACCGAGTTCGGTGACTGTGAGTCATCGTGTCCGCCCGACGCCGACTTCTGCGTGCAAGTATGTGCCGGTCGCTGCGTGAGGCCGAACTCCAGTTCGAGCGTTGATAATCAACCAAGCAGTCGTTCGAGTGATCAGTCGAGTTCGAGGTCGAGCCGTTTTAGTGCTGGGTTTAGTCAAAGCAGTTACAGTCGCTTTTATTTCAGCCGATATAGCAAAAGCAGCCGCAGCAGCTACGGGTACTGCCAGCCGTATCAGTGTCCCGATGGTCGCCAGTTTCCGTCCTGTACGGCCGATGGTCACCCCATCAATTACTTCCAGAATCCTTGTAACTCCTGACGAGGCCGAGCTTCTCTTCTCGTGAGAGTCTCTTGATCGCAGCTTCGCGTTTGCGAACGTCAGAAAGCGTTGGATGTTCTTCGTGGTAGATGAAGGAGAGGGGGAGGCGAGAGCGTGTGTACTTCGATGCTTTACCTGCGTTGTGCAATGTTTCACGTGCGGCTAAATCAATACACGTTCCCGTATAGAGCGAATCGTCAGAGCAACGCGCGATGTAGACGTAATGAGCCATCTTGCATCAGGAAAGCGGTGATGTACCTTGAATACAAGTCTCAGGTCTACCAGCCCTGGTTTACCCAGCTGGTTCTAAAGGACCGGACAGGGGAGGGGGCACGTCCCTTTCCTCAGCCTCCCACGGTCGCCTGCCGGCGTATCTCCTAGAGATTCCGCCTGATCATTCCCACGGTTGAAAACGGGGAAATTCTTTCCTGCCTCAGGGTAGGAAGAACACGTGGAAGACGAGTGGCGGTGCGCTCAGCGCCCCGTGAATGGTTTCAGAGCTTGAGGCGAGAGCTCTGAGACCATTTTTTGGAGCATTGCCTTGTAAATAGATTATTGCTTGGTATTCTCCCAACCTTTCTTGCGGTTCTGTACAAGGCCGCAAGCGGGGAATGTACGACTGACCGCGACCAAATTGATCCCAGTCGTACGAGCCCGGAATGAGATGGTTCGCGCCATCCTTCCGGGTTTTTATTTACACTCCACAAATGTCTCGACCGCTTCAGCGCACTATTAGAGCGTCGACAGCAGCTCTTTCATGCGCTCCCATGCTTCATTTCTCGCTTGGACGTTCGCAGCTTCGCCATTGGGATCTTCGCCGCTGCGCATGAAGGCGTGACCTGCCCCGGTATAGACGACCGCGTCATACGACTTACTGACCTTCGCCATGTTTCGTTTCGTGTCCGGCAACGTTGCATTGATGCGCTCGTCGTTTCCGCCGTAAAAGCCATACACCTTCGACGTGATGTTCTTCAGTTCATCCGTGCTCGTCGGAGCGGTGCCGTAGAACACCATCGTCATGTCGATGTCTGCCTCCGTCGTCGCCAGTGCGAACGATTGTCCTCCACCCCAACAGAATCCGGCCGAAGCGGTTTTGCCGTTGGAAGCGGGGAGCGTATCGGTCCATGCAACTACTGCTCGTAGATCGGACTTCACTTTTACAGGGTCGAGAGTGTTGAGTGCTTTCGTGCGCTCATCGTCTGAAGCGAAATCGCTCGTTTGTTCGTGCGTGGCGTCGAATTCAGAGAGAAGATCGGGAGCGACAGCGATGTATCCGGCTTCGGCCAATTGGTCAGCCATCCCGCGAGCCCACTCATTGAGGCCCTTGTTCTCATGGATCACGAGAACGACAGGCACTTTCTCCGTCGTTTCTGGATACACGACGAATGCGTGGATTGTCTTGTCCCCGTTTTGGATCTCCACCCATTCCTGATGTCGCGGTGAATTGTTGAGCCGATTATTCACGCTTGCAGTTGCAGCTGCGCTGCTCATATCACTGTGAGTCGCGTGTTCATCGACCGGAGGAGTGGTGGTCGGTTGGCACGCAGCGAGAAGGAGAACGGACGAGACGAGGAGGAGTTTTTTCATAGTGTTGGGGAGTATAGCAGTCCATGACGAAAAACCGCCCGCAGTCTTACGACGACGGGCGGAGTGAGGCATTTACCTCATTGGTTTGTACAACATGGGGAAAGAGGGGAATGAAATAAAACACGCGTTCTGCGTGCAGTCATTCGCCCGGTTTCACAGGTAGAGCAACATGTACATGATAGTTTACATACTCTCCTTTCAAAATATCAAGCGGAAGCGGTTGAACACCCTGCGTAGACTAATGCCATGCCCACCACCCGCACTGCGACGAAGAAACGGCCCGTTGCCAAGAAGAATGTCGCGAAGAAAGCGAAGAAGGTCATGCGAATCATCAAGAAGAAAGTCATCGCCCGTGCGAAGCAGAAAGCCGTCCGGAAGATCCTCAAGAAGGAGAATGTTCTCGGTCGTGTCACGCATTACTACGGACACATCGGTGTTGCCATCGTCGAAGTCGTGTCATCGATCAAGGTGGGGGATATCGTGCGTATCAAGCATGGGCTGAACGATTACCCGATGACTGTCGCATCACTCCAGATTGATCACCAGCCCGTCATCGCCGCGAAGAAGAAGGACATCGTCGGGATGAAGACGATTCGCAAAGTTCCGCCGGGAGCGGTTGTGACGCCGATGTAGGCCGACTGTTACGCGGCGAGCGGCTTCCCCGTTAGACGAGAGTAGGCTTCGAGATACTTGTCGGACGTCTGTGTGATGATTTCTTCAGGCAGCCGTGGTGCAGGAGCGGTTTTCTTCCACTCTTTCTGAGTCTCCAACCAGTCTCGGACAAATTGTTTATCGTAACTCGGTTGCGAGCGACCGGGTGAATGTTGATCAGCCGGCCAAAAACGAGAAGAGTCCGGTGTGCCGTACTCGTCGATGAGAATGAGCTTCCTCGTCCCTCCTCGCGTACCCCATTCCGTCTTCGTATCAGCGATGATGATGCCGTTTTGGATCGCGTGATCTGCCATGCTTCCGTATACGCCGAGCGTCTGGCGGTACATCTTCCACGCCGTTTCGTCTCCGACCAGGTCGATTAATTGTTGCATCGTTATGTTTTCATCGTGTTTTCCAAGTTCTGCTTTCGTCGAAGGTGTGAAGTACAGTTGGTCCAATTTCGATCCATCTTTAAGCCCCTCAGGGAGCTTGATGCCATTCATCGTGCCGTCCTTTGCGTAGCTTTTATATGCGCTTCCGGTGATGTATCCCCGTGCGATGCATTCTGCAGGAAGCACATCCGTTTTCCGTACGAGCATGCTGCGTCCTTCCAATTGATTACGATACTTCTGTAGTCCTGGACCATATTCCGTGACATCATCCGTGATGAAGTGTGTTTCCAGGTCCGGAACATTTTGTAGAAGCAATCCATTCCAGTAGACCGTCATGCCATTCAAGACTTTCCCCTTGTTCGGAATTCCATCCTCCAAAACCACGTCGAACGCACTGATGCGATCGGTTGTTACCATTACAAGAGTGTCATTTCCCATGTCGATGATGTCTCGCGCTTTTCCTCTTTTCACGGGAAAATCCGGAATATCCGTTTGCATGAGTGCCTCTGGATAATCTCTGAGAGAATTCATAGCAGTACCCGACAGTACGAAATGCTGTGCACAGCGTCAAGAGCAGGGTATTTCAAGCTCTATATATCAACAGTTCTACTCTGAGGTTATGTCGACGAATGGTGGGCCGGCTGGGGATCGAACCCAGGACCAATGGCTTAAAAGACCACTGCTCTACCAGCTGAGCTACCGACCCACTTAAAGAACGCGCGCACTATACCATCGAGATGTTAAAAAAGCCTTTTCTTCGCAAAGGGCACTGCTACTCTCTGGCCGCTTATGAACGAAGAACCACGATCCGAGGACGGCCAAGCGGATAATCCTGGCGCTCCTGAGGAACATGAACGTCCTAGTTTAAGTGAGAGTATGTACCTATCGGCTAAGCAGGCTGCGGATACAGGAGGCACGCTGAAACCGTATCATGCGACGTTGGATCTCTATCGAGCGGAGATGGCTCGACGTGCGGTGGAAAAATTACAAAGTGTGAGGAGTTCCAGCGGAGAATAAGAACCCCGAATTGTGCTATGCTTCGCGCATGGTTCAATGCGAAATCGAACCAGAGGCAATACAGCTCCTGCGTGTTTTTGAAGACCCACAGAAGGTTGTGAAGTTGGCGTGCGAAGAAAAAGAAGCCACCGATCCAGTCGTTTTAAGGGCATCTGATATTGTTAATGCTCTTTATCGGCAAAAACACGTGCCAAAGGTCCTTGCACTCGTGAAGTATGAGCTACGTGCCATTGTGGATATTGAATCGAATGCGCAGCGTGAAAGGGTAGGGAGTGGAAAACGTTCGGTTCAGAATGTGATCGATGGCATTCGTGAATGTGCTTTCTGTATCGGAATCACTCACAAATTGTTCGAGGATGCGGGGAAATACTCAGACGCGAAAATATAGTACGGTGTAGCTTATGATCGACTCCCACTGCCACCTCGCAGATAAAGCGTTCGATGCGGATCGAGCAGAGGTTATTCAGCGTGCGAGCGGTGCCGGAGTCTCAAGACTCATCGCTATCGCTGATAGTCTTCCGGAAGGGGAGAAGTGCCATTAGCCATGTCACGCACTCTGTCTTTTTCCGAGGAGCGTTTGATAGTAGTCTGCTTTCATCCGGTCAATCCACAGTTTGAAACTCTCTCCGCTTTTACTCACATGGACGGTGTCGACAAACCATTCTCCACGATCAACTATTTCATGTTTAGTGCAGAGCTGTTGCACATCTTCCTGAGGAACGCCGGGGGCATCGATTAGAAGCATTGGAGGATACGGTAGAACGTCCTCTGTATAATGGCAACAATGATCGACTCCCACTGCCACCTCGCAGATAAAGCGTTCGATGCGGATCGAGCAGAGGTTATTCAGCGTGCGAGCGGTGCCGGAGTCTCAAGACTCATCGCTATCGCTGATAGTCTTCCGGAAGGGGAGAAGTGCCTCACAATCGCTGCGGACAACGATAGGGTGTTTTGTACGATGGGTGTGCATCCACATCATGCGAAGGACTGGAAGTTGGGTGATGGTGATCGTCTCAAGACGATGCTTGGCTCCTCAAAGAAAGTGAAAGCAGTGGGGGAGATCGGACTCGATTATCACTACGATTTCTCTCCACGTGAGATGCAGCGCGATGTTTTCCGAGAACAACTTCTTCTCGCTAAAGCGTTGCATCTGCCCGCGGTCGTGCACTGTCGTGAAGCGATCGACGATGTGAAGACGATCATCGAAGAGGTCGACGCGGGACCATTCGTTCTTCATTGCTGCACGGAGAAGTGGGACGATGTCGCATGGGTTATCGAGCGTGGATCGCTTCTCTCTTTCACGGGTATTGCAACCTTTCCGAAGAGCGATGTCATCCGCGACACAATCAAGCACTGTCCGCTCGCATCCATGATGGTCGAAACGGATGCGCCGTACTTGGCTCCCATTCCGTATCGTGGAAAGCGGTGTGAACCGATGCACGTCATCGATACGGCAAAATTCATCGCGGCAGAGAAGGGGATCTCTCTTGAAGAGTTTGAGAAGGTCACGACCCAAACGACGATGGCGTTCTTCAAGCTTCCTTCGTAGGATGCCCCCATCCCGCGCTCGTAGCTCAATGGATAGAGCGCTGCCCTCCGAAGGCAGAGGTTGTGGGTTCGACCCCCGCCGAGCGCACCACTTGCTCTAAACAAGCGTTTTACGCTCTTTGACAAAATTACATAAAAAGTTATTATAACACATATGAGGATTACTCGTTTTGCGCAGCCGAGCACCAAACAAGTCGAAGCGAGTGGAGGCGATGAAGCTGCGGCACGAAAACGCATGCTCGATTGGCATGTCATTCAGGAGAAATTCGATGGCGTTCGTGTTGCACTTGGCGATTTTGCACTCGTACCTGGAAAGCCTTGGCAGTATCCGGCTGTTGCGAAGGAGCGGGGATTGCCGGAGGACACACCGCTCAATGGCGGTGAAGTGGGAGCGACAACTGTTGCCACAGCGTTGCAATCGGAAGAAGTGCTCAGTCAACGAGGCTCCAAACTCATCAGTACGCTGAGCAGATGGTTGCTTCGTTCGTGTATTGCGGGTGATCCTCGCGTGTTGTCCAATTTTCCTCCGGAAGCCAGGAAACAGGTGAAGGCTGACAGGCAATATGGACCGACAGGGTACCCCGCGATTGTGGACATTCGCATTGAGGGTCAGGACGCGATTGTGGAGGTTACACAGATTGGGGATGCATACGTCGCACTCGAAACAGAAGGACGTATTGCATACCTTTATGAAAACAACCGTCTTCCCATAAGACGGTACGACGGTGAAATCATCGCGGGGAAGGAGAAGAAGATCGACCTCTTTAAATTCGAATTGCTCGCAAAAGCGCAGGAGTTGTATCCGAATGTGCACAAGCAGTTCTTCTACGATCTTATTTTCAACGGAGCGAATCGCCCCGAATTCTTTCCGAAGAACATCAACGATCTTGAGGAATTTAAAAAGCTCGTCATCTGTAAACTCTGCACGTATGCATGTGCGAAACACAGAGGCCTGAAGCCGGAACTGTTTTACGCAATGATCGCGGAGAGCATCGAACCTTGGCAGCAGCAGGTGGCGCAAAATAATCCCAAGGCAGGCCCGTTCTGGTATCCCGCTCTCGATCCGGTTGGAGATACGCCGGAAGACGGCATACTGTTTTATCGCTTTAAGCTGCGGGATGTATTTACCCCGCCGCATCCATCTATTCTGCTCTGGACCGACGGATCCAAGCCGGCAAAGAAATCAGGAATCACCATCCATGATCTTGAAGGGGTGAATGCGTACGGGGAGCGAACCGAATTGGAAGTCGTGTTCACACCGGGCCCGCTTACCACCGTGGAGAAAAGCACATAATCGTCGCTACACTGTGGACATGGTCCGTGACATCCGCGCAGCACTGAAGGCTCAGGCCGATTCAACGAAAGCCGCGTTCTTCCCGCGCTTCTTCAAAGCAGGAAAAGGGGAGTATGCGGAGGGCGATGTGTTCATCGGCGTCACCGTTCTGCAGCAGCGCACGATTGCAAAGCAGTTTAAGATGGCGCCGCTTTCGACCATCGAAGAGATGCTCGCCGATCCTGTTCACGAGATGCGACTGACCGCGCTTCTCATCCTCGATCTGCAATTCGCGAAGGGTTCTCCGGACGAGCGAAAGACAATCGTCGACTTCTATCTCCGCCATCTCGATGGTGTGAATAACTGGGACCTCGTCGACAGTTCCGCACCGTACATCCTTGGCGAGTACCTCCGCACCAAGAAAGACCACGCGGTGCTCTACCGGCTCGCGCGCTCTGGAAAGCTCTGGCGTGAGCGGGTTGCAATGGTTGCGACGCAAGCACTCATCCGAGCAGGGGAGTTCGAAGACACGATTCGCATCGCGGAAATCCTTCTCCATCATAAACATGATCTCATCCATAAAGCAGTGGGATGGATGCTCCGCGAAATGGGAAAGAAGGATGAGAAAGTTCTTCACTTGTTCCTTAAAAAGCATGCGAGCACCATGCCGCGGACGGCGCTGCGGTATGCGATTGAGAGGATGTCAGCGAAGGACAAAGCGCTGTATATGGGACGAAAGAAGTAAGAAGACAAACCGCCTAGGTATGTCTCTATTATTGGGCAATGTAATCGTTTTCCTGCTTTCACTTACCATAGGCCTTATCCACTTTCTCTTCCGTTTTATCCAATATAAATTTTTTGTCACCAATTCCTTTCAGTTCAAAAAATCCATTCTTCCACCAGTTGTGTAATTCTTCTATAAGCTTCAGGCCAGTCTTCTCCTGCCTCGCAAAACTTCGCAGGCTTCCATGAATGGGCATTTGATCCAATGCCTGTTCTACACGTTCTCCGTCTTGCTCGTGGATTGAGATTGAACGGTACAGCATTGCCGCAGTTGAATATGTTTGATGCAAATCGGTTTTCTGCGCCAAAACAGAATCACCATTCAGAAATCGCGCATTTTCAATCGCTATTCGTGCATTTTGACCAGGAGCATTGCTGCTGTCTTTTTCATGGTATGCAATCCACAGTGGAATATCTCTTGTACTTTCGGGAGCGGGGATTAGCCTTGTTCCCTTTTTGAGCGTTGCGAGGGTGTTATCATTCGACCATGTGGAGAATGATGAAGATCGCTCTTTTAAGGTATTAGCCGCTGCTGCTGTCACGCTGAGGCCCAGAAGGTAGAGCGTTTCTAGCTCGCCAAATTTTCTTGTGTGATCAGTCTCGCCGTCTTTTATAGAAAAATGCCTCTCTGGATCTTGATGAGGAAGGGTATTGATGAGAAAAGAAAGATCGTTTGTTGTGGGCACGGGAAATTCATTCTGTGAAAATGCTCCGAGAAGTTTTGCCCTGCAATCATGTAGCAGTTCGAGGAGCCCATTCATGCCGTGCGTTTCGACGGAACCAATGGAAACCGTGCCCTGGTAGTCTAAATTTTTCTGCCGTGCGATTCCTTCCAGTTGGAGGTATTCGTGCAATGTAAGACCATGAGGTAATTCCACCGTATCAACGGCATTCAGAAATGCTGATTGTTTCACCAGAGGTGCGACCTCGTCCGGCCACTTTTTTTGAGAGTCTGTTATAAATATATTATAGATTTAAATGTTCATTTGGTCAATGGAGCGGGATACGGGAATCGAACCCGCATCTCTAGCTTGGGAAGCTAGCGTACTACCACTGTACTAATCCCGCCTATGCATGAGAGACAACCCTCCGGGTTTTCTTTCATGAGCTCTCTTTCCGGCAAGGAGCGGCTCCAGCCGAGCAAAGCTCAGCTTCGCCGCAATTTATAAAAAACGCCTTACGGCGTCACACGGAGGTTCTTGGTTTCAATGATCTGTCCGAACC
>CAZBSN010000015.1:0-12645 GCA_964494435.1 uncultured Candidatus Peribacteria bacterium
CAAGCCTCCATCTCCACGAACAGGCCAAGCCGCAGATGCGAAGCGTCCCAGACGTGCAGCCTGGTTATACCGTGCGCGTCCACGAACGCATCCAGGAAGGCAACAAGGAGCGTGTGCAGATCTTCGAGGGTCTCATCATTGTTGTTCATAAAGGCCACGTTCAGACCGATCGTTCCTTCACGGTTCGCAAGGTCGTTTCTGGCATCGGCGTCGAGAAAGTGTTTGCCCTGCATTCCCCAATGATCGAAAAGATCGAAGTGAAGAAAATCGCAGCAGTTCGCCGTGCCAAGCTCACGTTCCTCCGCGGACGCACGGGCAAGGCGGCACGCATGATCGAGCGCTTCACGAATGAAGGAGAGTTCGATGCACTGAAGGTCGACACCGACGTCACGGCTGAGCGCGACAGCGCCCCTGTTGTTGAAACGCCCGCAAAGCATGTCGAAGAGAAGCAGGAAGAAGAGAAGCTCGCGGCCTAAGCTGATATCATCGACCTATGAAGGCCGTTCTCATCGGCAATTACGGTGTGGGGAATGTTGGTGATGAAGCACTTCGAGCCTATTTCCTCCGAGTGTTTCCGAACGTTGCGTGGCAGGTGGTTTCAGCACGTCCGACGCAGAATGAACTGCCCAGGCTTCCCATGGGGCCACGGTCATTCTTCAGAACAGACTGGCGACGTACGATTACGGCTATCAAAAGCGCAGATGCAGTCGTTTTTGGCGGTGGAACACTCTTTACCGATGCTGAATCCCTTCTCGCCTGTTTTATTTGGGGATTGCATGCGTTTATTGCCTTCACACACAAGCGACCGGTCTTCCTCGCGTTCCAAGGAGTGGGTCCATTTCGGACAGTGATCGGGGAGGGGATTGCGCGGTTTGTCTTCCGTCAAGCGACCTTTATTTCGGTCCGCGATCGGAAGTCGCTGGAGCGAGTGCAGGGGTGGAAGGTGAGTACAAAAATTATTCATACATTTGACCCTGTCATTCTCTCATTCATAAGCCAAAAAATAGATGACAATACAAAAAATGTATTCACGATTATACCCCGTCGGAACCCCAGTAATTTGTTTTGGCAGCAGGTCGAAATGACGCCGATTTCTCCGAGCCTCAGCGTTGAGGTTGTCCTGCTCCAGCCGGAGGATCCGGAGGAGCAAAAAGTATCGAGGATGATTGTCGAGAGGATCGCACGAGCGACAGTGAGGCCCGTCCACTCGACAGAAGAATTAATGATGTTCCTTTCGCACTCTGCACACTGTCTGACGGAGCGGTTCCATGGAGCGCTCGCAGCACTCGCCGCGGGGGTTCCGACGACGGTTGTGTCCCAAGCGGCCGGGGACAAATTAGATGAAGCACGGAAATTGGCGGAGGAGGGGAGTATGGCCGCCGCCGTTACCCTCGCGGAAGACGGAGAGCGTGCACTCAGGGATGCGCTAGGGCATTGAAGAAGAGGGTGTTTCCTGCTATACTTACCCAGATGAGTAACAACACAATCTACGTCACATCTGCCGAACGCGCAGCGTTGTCCTCTTTGTCAGAAGCGTTGCTTGAAGGTTGGACCCTCGAAGATGAGACGGGAACAGCGTATGAAGATGAGAAGTCACTCCGTATCCGCGCGGGTATGGCACGCTTCAAAGAATTCTCGGCGCTCCATAAGTTTGTGCAAGACACAGTGAAGACGGGAACATTCGATCCGTCTGCTCTTAAAGGAATTCCGGAGAACGCTCTCCCCGAACTTTGTTTCATGATTGGCGCGGTCGGAGTCGAGCGGATCATCTCGTCCTTCGTAAAAGAAGTGAAGGATGATGTGGGTATGCAAGGACTCGCGGGTCTCACACAGATTCGTCGTAAACTCCTCCAAACGAACGCTTCTATCCCACGCGCATGATTAAGCAAACACAATCGCAGGCAGAGGCGCTCAAAGTGTACGCAGAGAAAGAGCAGATGAAAGATGCTGTCCGCAAGTATTATGGGGATGACATCTTGGAAATCCTCGACTCACGCAGAGAGGCAATCGGTGGCCGAAAAACAGTCGTTCAGAAAATGCATGCCGCGAGTCCGTCGCTGAATGGACAAGTAGAGCCTCTTCTCGATGATTACAGTGCAAACGAAACAGAGATCGATCGTGAGAAGTCATTCCTTGAGAGTGCATGGGAAACGACGACTAATGTCGTGTCCACGCCATTCAGATGGCTTGGCACGCTCTTAAGTCCAGTAACTTCTCTGTATGGTAACTACCCAGGAATTATGTGGCCTCTCACGATAGCGGGTGGCGCCGCTCTCGCGTGGTATACAGGCTTTGGTGCGTCGTGGATTGCGGCGATTCAAGCGTGGATTGCCGGTGCGCCCGATAAACGCGTTGCAGAGATCGTAGGAAAAGCCATCGAAAATGCCGCTCCAGCCCAACCGTTGCAAGTACCTCCAGGGACATCCGTTGGACCTATGAGTCCTAGCCCGCTTTCACCCACAGCTCCAATACCCCTTCCAGATCCATCGGAGCTCTCTCCACTCTAAGAACTACATGGAAAACCTCAAACAAACACCTACACCAACCACCCCCCAAGAAAACAGCGAGCCACTCGTTGTTGTTCAATCGGATGCAAAGCTCCAAGCGACCATTGATGATATTCGCAGAGACTACAAAATCAGTCCTGATGAATTTCCGGTATTGCGCATAACCTTACTGCGTCAGCGCATACAAATGCTCGATGAGCGCATGGATTCATTGCAAGCCGTTCTGGAGAGTCTTAAGAAGAAGGGCGAAGGTAATTCACAGGAGGCGGCCAAAACACTGACTGAAATGAGCGATCTCGAACAACGTAGGATTATTTATGCTGAACAAATTGCACAGGAGAAGGTTCTGACCGAAACCGTAGCGCTCTACGGTAGATTTCGCGCAACATACCGTGAAGCGAAGAAAAAAATGGAAGAATTTGGATCCAAACCTATTGCTGGAGATGAACAACTGCAGGCAAAGCGCGAGCGTGACGTTGATGATCAAATGGAACGAATTGGTGAACTGTTTGTTCGTCGCGCAGCACTTGGAACAATTTACGACAATTACATTGTTGCGTTTCCACGAGGTGCGGAGAATGCTGAACCGGCGTCCGCAAAAGCAGCAGAGCAATTCCGCACGTCGCTTACTGAGTACTTCAATAAATACAAGCTTCAACTTCCATTAAAGCCAAATGGATCGGTCGATCTTGCTAAGGCAATCCTCATTGTGCAGCAAGAGCGCGTTACGGTTGAGGATAGAATCATCGCGGAGTTGCACTATGCATCGCCAGCACTTGTCGAAGCGGAACACCTTTACCGACGTTTCGCATGGGCTTTGCAGAAATTACCGGAAGATCGTGCGACAGTAGAAACAGATATGCGCCGATTTATTGAGAAAGTTCGTCGCGAACATGCCGGAGTTCAAGATCTGGAACAAGCCGCGAAAGATATGGAAGCGATGCTGCAGAAGCAGAATGTCAGCACGATCGATGTTATTGAAGCATTTAGGAAGCTCCCGAAGAAACAGCCTGAGACCGCGCTTCTTCTGGCAGATCTTCTGACTTCATGGCTCAAGCAATTAGCAGATAGTCCCAATGTAAATTCAGATGCACGCAAAGAAGCAATAAAGCTTTCGCATCTTGCCGTGATGGATATCATGCGCTTGCAGCAAACCTTCATTCGAGAATTTTCGGGACATGAGCATATTCGCACATGGTATGAGCCGAGCAAGAAATCAACTGCTACAATGAAGGATCCGTTGACGGAAGGTTTGCTCGAATCGCATCGCGCAGAGCGAGATGTTCGTTTGGGAGAAGTTGAGTTTGCAATTAATCAGTACGAACATTCAGTGAGTGCGAATTGGGATGATCGTGCCCGCGATACAGCATCAGGTTTGGTTGTGGAGCCGGCGAGAGCAATCATGTCACAGATCGATCGATTGTTTGGAAGTGACACACAGAAAACCGTTAATAAAGGAGGCATGGTTGAAATTATGAATCGCTACGACAAGCGTGTTCTTGCGAGTATCCGCGAGGATATAGAACTCTTTAGAACATTCTCGAAGAGTCCAAAGATGAAACCAGAGGAAATTCGCAAGGAGCTTGAGGACATGCCGCCGGAGAAAGCGGCACAAGTTCAACAGAGGGCGTTGGATATGCAGGGCACTCTTACAGTTGAGCAAGCCCAGCGAATGATGTCTGAAGGTGATGCTGAAACACGTTTAGCGTTGTGGCTTTGGTTGGAACAAAAATTTCAAAACGATCTTGGTCGATTTGATGCAGAGCAATCAAAGTTGTTCGAGCAGCTGCGTGAAAAAGGAGATGAAGGAAAAAATATTTTGGCTGATCTTGAGCGATGGGGAGATCAAATGCGCAGATTCCTCATCTGGTGTGTGGTGGCACTTATCGCTGGATACGCCCTTATCAACTGGGGGCCGTCTCTTGCGGCACGTGGGATTGAATGGTTGCTTTCATCGCGTAAGTCAGGAACGACTGGTCCGGATGAAGCCCCAAGCACTGGCCCTCGTCGCCCACGCGTCTTCGAGCGAAGAGTGTCGGCAAATGAGAGAGTGCAGGAATACTTCAAATCACCCGGTGCTCAAAAAATGATAGGGGATCTTGAAGGATTACGCATTCGCACGACAGAAGCTCAAAAGTTACTCGACAATGTTCGTAATCTGCATCTTGAAGGATTGGATGATGCAACGTATGCCGCGCGCGTTGCAGCATTGGAACAAGGATTGGATTCGAAGTTGGTTGCAATCCTCAAGCAGCCGCGAACGAAACATGTCGCTGCCTTGCAACAGTTCTTGGATGATCTTGCAGATACGGATGACATGCTTCGGTGCATGATGACACGAGACATGTTTGGATTGACCTTCGATCCAACGCCAACACAACGTTCTGCTCTCCGTGCAGCACACAGACAGCCACTATTAAAATCGAAAGAGAGAATTTTACGTGAAGTATTCACGGAAGAAGAAGTCACAATGCTTCTTAATTCCGGTGCATGCGGAGACGCAGGCAAAGCAGCAGCGAGACTTGGCGGAGGAACTGTGTCTCAAGCAACAGAAGGATTAGTGCAGCCTCTGTCTCCCGGACATGTTCCTCTCTCTCGCATCCGAGTCGCTGGTGCATCGAGAGGCCGTGTTCGCGGAACGCCTTCTGGCCGACCGCTCACAGAAGTAGAAAAGGCGACCGTTGGAAACTGGCTGGAATCACCGGCGTTCGGACGCATGCTCTACTTTGCTGGAGCCGCGCTCGAAGCGTATATCGTGTATGAAGATCTTCTCGCGCTGCAACGCGCCGATGAAGCGTACCAAGAAGCATCGAAGCGCATGCAGAAGGATCTCGATGATCTCACGAAAGGAGATTCACCTCTCCTGACGAAGAAGGGGAATGTCTATTGGTACCAGGACAAAGTATCGATCGACGCAAGTCGTCTTGATCCATCAGCAGAAAAGACAGCAGCAAACTGGCGTTTGGGTGTTGATGCCACATCGCTTGCCGCGTTCCTTGCGGCCGGCGCAGGTGTCGAATTCCCGCCTGCACTGCCAGTGATCATTATTGTTGTGCATTTAACGATCAATGCGTGGGAGAAAAATGCGTACTACGATTTCGTTCGGCAGTGTCCTCCGTGGCTGCTTGCCTATTTCAATGGCACGATTCCGACGATTAATCAGGCGGAAGAGAGCTTGGTGATGGACACGTGGGCCGATGTAACGCTCACACTGACCTCGTGGCTGAAGCTCACCACACCGAAAGATATCGAAGTGAGAAAGAAGCTGTTCTTCTCGATTTTCTTGCGTGAAATCAAGTCGAACGATCCCCAAGTGTATGCCGAAATCATGGCGAACTACGGTTCGTCACCTGATGGAATGCAGAAGTTTTACGAGGGAGATTTCCAAACATATATTCTGCCATTTTACAAGACGGAAATATTCGTTCGGGGATTCCGAGCGAATGTGTCACTGGGATTCTTGGATTATTTGGATACTGACATGGTCTTTAATCCTTCTATTGGATTTCAGCCAATCATACCGGAGATTGCTGCGGAGCTTAAACCACAAGATATCGTGGCAGCATTGCGAGAGGCAGGGGGTATGTACGTGTCGCATTTGAGGGAAAAGCGATTCCTTGACGTGACGGAGGAACTAAAAACGGAGAGCGATCCTCTGCGACGCGAATTACTTGAGGCGATGCGTTACGAGCTTGGTTCACGCCATGTTTTGAACACTCGGCTCTTGGATATTGAGACGTCACTTCAAGCGAACAAAGGCAAGACCCGTATGGAATTGCTGATGGAACGCTATCGAGACGCACTCAAACGCGCTGGTGGTGGAAAAGGTGGAACGTGGGTCAAAATAATGGCTTATGAGCGAAGTCAAGAACATGGAACTCCTCATAAATTCCGCGCTAAACTACAGCCTATGTACACACCTGGAATTTTTCCGGGTAATAATACTATAACGACAGATTCGAGCGCCTCGCACGTATTCTCTTACGATCGAGATTTTGATATCGGAACAGATGGCATTGCCGGGTTGGAACGTATTGGAAAGGACGGAAAAATTGCGTTCTCCGATACAACTTTTCGCAATCCAGAAAATCAAGCCGTTCCTCGAATGGAGCGCGTCTTCCCTCCGCTTGAACCTTTGGTCGGTGTTCGTGCATTCACAGAACTCAATGCAACGCGTATGCAGTTAATGCGGCAATATGAAATGATTTCTCGCAGTCACAGAAAACTGAACTTCCTTGAATCGTATCTCACATTACGTGGGAGAGTCGAAGTGGCTGATGGATCTGTTTCGAACCTCCGTTCCCAAATTGAGGCAAAGAACAAGCAAATCCAGGCACAGGAAGTCGTTGTCAGGAATCAAAGAAACGGAGGTGGCCGTTATGGAGCTCCGGCGATCAATGCGCTGCGCACAATGAAAGAGCAATTGGCAACATTGAAAACGCAGCAGCTGGATTCAGAGAAACAGGCACTCGCTGCACGAATGAGACTGGAGAGGCACTGTGCGACGTTTGATACGGATCAGTGCAAGCGTTTCAATGATATGAAGCTTGCAGAAGTATATGGTGAATTCCGCAAAGATATTTCGTTGTTCTTCTTAGATATGGCTCAATGTGAGCGAGATACGAAATGGTACGTGGAAATGGAAAAGGGTCTGATTGCGCTAACGGCCGATACACATAAAAAGGCTTCTTGGCCCCAGTTGCTTTCGCTCGGAGGGGAACCGAATGAAGAACTTGCGACTGTGGTGCGAGACAATGGTCGTTCAGTGCCAGTTTCTGTTACAGGAAAGATTGATGAGAGTGATATTCGCGCACTCAAAGAATTGATTTCCTTCCCTGCGAAGGCGAATGACTATCAGATCTCCTCAAAAATGCTGTATTCAGTACATTGCCAAAAGATCGAAGAGCCAAACAAGACGATTCGTTATCTCATTACGTTCGTCGTTTCTAGCCACCCTGTTTATTTAGGTGATGAGCCGGAACGCACGAGCGTGAAACAACAGGAATGGATTAAACCTCAATTCATACAGCTCGGCGCCGTTCGTTCTGAGGGATCTGAATATCTCGAAGTTGGTTTACCAATTGATGCTGAATCCGACGAGGTGCTTCCGAAAAGAATGAAGTCTATGGTTCTTGATGAAGCAGTTTCGACACGCCGTAAAATGCATGAGCAATCTGACAAGGCAATACTGCTGGGTATGAGTAGGGCAGAACGTATCTTCCGCGCCGCAGGCAGCAATACGCTCACGCAGATCGATCGAACGACATGGGGAGCATGTGTGACCAAAGATCGCCAAAAGTATTTAGTTCTTGTTCGCAAGAGCAGCAATGGCGGATGGGAATCAAAATTCGTGTGGTTACCTGAAGGGAAGGTTTCTTTGGAGCAGTTGGATCGCTCTATTGAGCACAGTCGAACATCCGGCGGGCGCATCGGCGGCGAAAAGAAATTGCTGCCCGGAGAAATGCAATCGGCGAACAAAATGGAAGCAGATTTTGACAAGGAGCAATGGATGCCTGCCGTCGCCGGGGTGATGGCTGACGGGTTGATCAAGAAAGGCTTCAACAATCCTTTGCCGGAGGATGTCCTCGATATCCTGGATCCTGTGCAGGTGGCACCAGAAAACGTTGGTGTCATGGAAAAAGTTCAATTCCGTCTTGGCCAGTACTACAGTCAACTTCCTGCCATGCCTGAAAAAACATTCCAACGAGTCGAAGCATTGATATTGAAAGGCATTGATACTCGTAGAGCGATGCTCCCTCAGAATCCTGCTGATACAGCAACGATTGATAATGTGATTAATTTCGCAATTCAGGATGCTGAAACGATTCTTGCAGAGGGTCCGATTGAGGAGAGGCCAAATTTTGGCCTCCAGGAGGTGTTTGCGAACCTTAAGCGTTTCCCCTATTAAGTGCGTAACTGAGTAATTCCTGTTACTCTGCTGGTCCGATTAATCGGATCTTATGGATATCAGGAATTTTTGCATTATCGCGCACATCGACCATGGTAAATCGACGTTGTCGGATCGCATGATCGAGCTCACAGGCACGCTGCAAAAGCGTGAAATGAAGAGCCAGACCCTCGACATGCTCGATTTGGAGAGAGAGCGGGGGATTACGATCAAGCTCACGCCGGTGCGCATGGAATGGAAAGGCGTTGAGTTCAATCTTATCGATACTCCCGGCCACACCGACTTCCGCTACGAAGTGTCACGAAGTCTTGCTGCATGTGAGGGAGCAATTCTCCTTGTCGATGCCTCGCAAGGAATTCAAGCGCAGACAATCGCTGTGCTGATGATGGCGATGGAACACAGTCTCACGATCATTCCGGTCTTAAATAAAATTGATCTGCCCGCTGCCGATCCTGAACGCGTCACGGAAGAAGTTGTGAAGCTCATCGGCTGCAAACCAGAAGATATTTTCAAGATCTCAGCGAAAGAGGGGACGAATGTTGAGCAGGTGCTTGATGCGGTCATTGCACGCGTTCCCGCTCCAACGATTCCGACGAAAGCCGCCGGAACACGTTCACTCATCTTCGATGCATTTATGGATGGATACCGTGGTGCGATTGCGTACGTCCGTGTGATTGAAGGCGAAATGAAGAAGGGGATGAAGGTGCATCTGTTGGGACAGAAAACAACGTTCGAAGTGCAGGAAGTCGGACACTTCTCGCCGCATTACGTTTCGGATACACAAATCAGTGCCGGGCAGATCGGGTACGTCGTGTCCGGGATGAAAGACGTTCGATTGGTCCGCGTGGGTGACACGATGGCCTCATCGCCGGATTTGAAGATGCTCCCAGGCTATAAACAGGTGCAGCCGATGGTGTTCGCTGGTCTATATCCCACAGAAGCTGATAAGTACCCGGAACTGCGCGATGCTCTCGAAAAACTCACCCTCAACGATTCCGCGCTCGCGACCGAGCCGGAACAGAACGCCGCTCTTGGAAACGGCTTCCGCTGCGGATTCCTCGGACTTCTGCACCTGGAAATTGTGCAGGAACGCCTAGAACGTGAACATAATTGCGATCTGATCGTCACGGCTCCGAGCGTGCTCTATGAAGTAAAGCTGATGGCCAAGAATCCAAGCGAGTACGTGCGGAGTTCGCTCATGAAGATCGATGAGCCAGACACTGCGCGCATTTCAAACCCTGCGGACTTTCCAGATCCTGCGATCATCACCGAAGTGCGCGAGCCGTGGGTAGATCTTGAAGTGGTTTGTCGTGACATCGACATCGGCATTGTGATGCAGATGTTGCAGGAACGTCGTGGAACGCAGAAAGCGTTGGAGTATCTCGATACGGAACGCGTGCTCTTGAAGTTTGAAGTTCCGCTTCAAGCAATCGTGCTCGATTTTTTCGATAAATTAAAATCATCGACGGAAGGATATGGCTCCATGAGCTACGAACCACTCGGTTATCGCAGCGGTGACCTCGTGAAGCTGCAAATTCTTCTCGCAGGTGAACCGGCTGAAGCTCTCTCAACGGTCGTGCATCGCAGCGAAGCGCATAAAGTCGGCGAGATCGTATGCAAGCGATTGAAGGAAGTATTGCCGAAGGCGATGTTTGAAATCGCGATCCAAGCCGCGATCGGCGGCAAAATCGTCGCGCGCGAAACGATCGGAGCAATGCGCAAAGACGTGACGGGATATCTCTACGGCGGCGACGTCTCCCGCAAAAATAAGCTCCTCGATAAGCAGAAGAAGGGGAAGAAACGGATGAAGCAGATGGGGAAAGTCACCATTACGCAGGAGGCGTTCCTGTCTGTACTGAAACGGGACTAAAGGAGTGGTTTTTAAAACCCCTCACCCTAGCCCTCTCCCTGTGGGAGAGGGAATGTTGGTTGTTTTGTTATTCCTCCTTTTCCTTTTCACCAGACGGAAGAGGTGCCAAGTGCATGTAGCTCTCAAAGACGGATTGCAGGATGCCGATCGTGACCCTTTGGAGATCGGGGAAGACGGGGTTTTTACCGTGTTCCTTGAGGAACGCTTCGAGGACGAAGGTAGTGAGTTGCAGCACCGTACCGTCGACGTTTCCTTCTTCCACCACAAGTGCTTTGAGTGTTTCTTCGGGATTGAGAGAGAGCGTGAGTTCCATGCGCAGAATCCACTTTTCCAATGCTGCAGCCGTATCGGCGTCGAGTTTTGTGTTCGGAAGAACGAGATCTTTCACGTCGCCGGTGGTTCCTCGTTCGCTCAAGTACTCTTCGACGACGTGCGCGCAGTCTTTATTGATGAGCGAAAGAACGGCGAGGAGGAATGGCGACGGACAGTTTAAGCCGACCAAGCGGGAAATGAGCGTCGCAAGATGCTGACGTTGCGTATCGGTGAGAAATTGGATGATCATCTGTGCAACACCGTCGTCGCGCCTCTTCGCTTTCTTCTCTTCCTTTCGCACTTGCTGACCTGCAGCAGCAGCTCCAGCAAAACGAGCCTTCGCTTCTTCGCTCAATGCTTCACCACCGCCTCCACCTCCTTCATCGGGTGAGATATTTTCGCCGGGTCCAGAGCCAAGATCCATGTGCATAAAAAGAGAGTAGCGAGGGAGTTCTTATGAAACAATCAAACAATTTGTCCGAATGAGCGGGTCTTGTGGGCCCCGTGAATGAGGACTCCTTTAAGGGAAAAGAGAGCTCATGAGAGAAAAACCGTAGGTTTGTCTCTCATGACTGAGGTTCTACATGCACCAAGGTCGCCCACTTGCGATTACCATTGAATGTCGTGAGTTTCTTGCGGGAGAACTTCACGCTGCCTTCGACCGTCGCGTGAATCGTCCAGTCCTTGCCCATGTGTACGTTCTTGCCAACGCGAAACCATGATCCCTTCTGGCGGACGAGAACCTCGCCAGCGAGCACTTTCTCGCCGCCAAAGCGCTTTACGCCACGACGCTTCGCGACGCTATCTCGGCCGTTTTGGGTGGTTCCACCCGCTTTCTTATGTGCCATGAGTGCGGGAATTTTACAGAAAGATGAGCCTCACGCAAGCAAAAAAATGGCCCGTATTGGGCTAATTGCCATCCATCTAATTGGTTGCGGGGACAGGATTTGAACCTGTGACCTCGAGGTTATGAGCCTCGCGAGCTACCGGGCTGCTCCACCCCGCGCCAAACCGTGCGTGGATTGTAGCGTTCGATGCGTTTGTGACAAGCTTTTGCGGACAATTCAGAGCTTTTCCCGCAGTTCTTCGAGCCGATCGCGCTGGAAGAGATAGAGCATCCAGTGCTCGATGACGGGCATTTGTTGGAGCAATTCGAAGTAGGCTGCGTCTTGGCGCTCGGTCGTTGCTCCCGTCTGTGTTGAGGGAAGCCGATCCGACGCATCCCGCGTAATAATGAGGAGTTTTTCGCCGGGATTCAGTTTTCCGAGGTTTTCTTTCGCGAATTTATCTTTGTACTGCGTCGAGCGGTAATACTCCAAATCGCTGTATCCATGTTCGATTCCTCCCACAATCCGGCGGTTTTCGTTTTCCATGTCTTGGAGCGTCTGATCGAAGAGAATATTGCGATAGAACGAGAGGGCGAGTCCGAATGCCATGAAACCGACGACCGTGAGACCGATCACAATCGTGAGCTGTTTACTGACTGGTTGGAGCCGGGTGTACGCCATGGCGGGCCACAGTCTACACTACAGAGGTGGTGATCTACTGCAGTGGAATCGGCGGCATAGGACTCAGCGCGTATGCGGCATTACAAAAGAATGCAGGCAACGTCGTGCGGGGGAGCGATCGCGCAGACAGCGCGCTTATTCAGGATCTGCGAGAGCAGGGGATTGAGGTGTTTCTCGAACAAGATGGATCGCACGTCACATCCGATATCGATCTCTTCGTGTACTCCGAAGCTGTCCCCGTTGATGCACCAGAGCGGAAGAAGGCGACAGAGCTTGGCATCCCGCAGAAGTCGTACTTCCACGCGCTCGGCGATCTTTGTGAGCCGTATGACGTGATCGCGATCTGCGGCACGCACGGCAAATCATCGACGACGGCGATGGTTGCGAAGATCTTGATCGACGCCGGTCTCGATCCAACGGTGGTCGTGGGGACGAAGTCACCCGATCTTGGAGGACGTAACTGGCGAAAAGGAAATTCCAATCTTTTTGTCGTGGAAGCATGTGAGTATCGAAAGTCCTTTCACTACATCTCGCCGGATA